>JBJMGN010000001.1:0-7410 GCA_045807885.1 Pyrinomonadaceae bacterium
AAAAATTATGTTAGCAATCAGTTTGATGAGAATAGGCGCGAAGGGCAAGCCCTTTTACCGCCTGGTTGTAAAGGAAAAGCGATCGAAGCGTGATGGTGCGTATATCGAAAACGTCGGCACTTACGATCCGATGAAAAATCCGGCTGAGGTAAGCCTGAAACACGACCGCATTCAGTACTGGATCGGCGTAGGCGCGAAACCGACGGAAACGGTCGCGAGCCTGATCAAGAACAACCCGGTCGCAGCAGAATAGTTACGGTTTGACTGAGTTCGCTGAGTTTTGAAACTTTAGCAACTCGCGGAACCCGGTGGACTTATGAAGAATGCCATTGAAATGATCGTCAAAGCGCTCGTCGGATCACCCGACCTGGTCGAGGTGTATGAGAATGGCGACGGCAAGAATGTTCGTATCGAGGTACGTGTTGCGCCCGACGATATGGGGCGGCTTATTGGCCGTGACGGGCGAACAATAAAGGCCGTTAGAAGCATTATGTTTTTTGCAGGCCAAAAACACGGTAAACGATTTCATCTGGACCTTCTGGAAGATTAGTTTAGAGTGCACGCTTTTGCCGGTTGCATGGACGAGCTCGTAGCGATAGCAAAAGTTGCGAAACCGCGGGGGTTAAAGGGCGAGCTTGTCGCCGATCTGTTGACCGATTTCCCCGAACGCTTTGACGGGCTTGAAGATGTGGTCGGGGTGCTCGCAAATGGCGAGCATCGTGAATTGAAAATTGAAGACGCATGGTTTCAAAACGAACGCGTCGTTTTGAAATTTGAAACCGTCGACTCGATCGAAGCCGCAGACGAATTTCGTAACGCCGAGATCTGCGTTAGCGAGTCGGAAGCGGTCAAGCTTGAATCGGATGAGTATTACGACTGGCAGCTTGAGGGCTGTGAGGTCCTTACCACCAACAGCTTCTTGATCGGTAAAGTTCGCGAAGTGATGCGCACCGGCGGGACCGATAATCTCGTTGTTGAAAAAGACGGAAGCGACGTGCTGATACCGTTCGCCGAAGCGATTTGTATCGAGGTCGATATTGATAAAAAGCGGATCGTCATAGAACCGCCGGAAGGATTGCTGGAGTTTTAGGTGAAAATTGATGTTCTAACAATTTTCCCTGAGTTCTTTTCACAGGTCTTTGAATTTGGAATCATTCGTCGTGCTAAGTTGGCAAACATCGTGGATATCCGGGTACGCGACATTCGGGAGTTTGCCGCCGGCAAACACAAGATGACGGATGACCGGCCTTTCGGCGGCGGCGACGGGATGGTAATGAAGCCAGAGCCGATATTTGCGGCAGTCGAACATTTGTTAGGTACGAGTGACAGCGACAAGTACCCGAAAGGAACGCGAGTTGTAATGCTGTCGCCGCAAGGCCGGCCCTTGAAGCAGGTGATCGCCAAAGAGATTGCCGATAACACGGATCATTTGGTTTTGATCTGCGGACGTTACGAAGGCGTCGATGAACGCGTGAATGACGCGCTCGTTACCGACGAAATATCAATCGGTGATTACGTACTTTCCGGCGGTGAACCCGCTGCGATCGTTTTGACGGACGCGGTCGTAAGGCTTTTGCCCGAGGCACTCGGAAGCGAAACGTCGGCCGAGAACGATTCGTTCTCGAACGGGCTGCTTGATTGCCCGCATTACACGCGGCCGGCAGATTTTAGAGGGAGACGCGTCCCCGAAGTTTTATTGAACGGCAATCATGCCGAAATTGAAAAATGGCGCTTTGAAAAGGCGCTCGAGAAAACACAAAAGAATCGACCAGATCTTTTGAAAGGAGAAAATGGTGGTATGTGAACGAGCGAGTAACGTTCGTTGACCTCTGGCCGACAAATTTATGAATCGTTTAGACACAGTCGAGAGCACACAATTACGGGAAAATATCCCGGCGTTTCAGGCGGGTGATACGGTCAAAGTACATGTCCGCATCCAGGAAGGCAATAAGGAACGCCTGCAGATCTTCGAAGGCATCGTGATCGCACGCAAGCACGGGGGTGCGCGTGAATCCATAACCGTCCGCAAGGTCAGTTTCGGCGTAGGAGTCGAGCGAATTTTCCCGCTGCATGCCACGGTCGTCGATCATATCGACGTGGTACGACGCGGCAAAGTGCGTCGTGCAAAGCTTTATTACCTTCGTGACCTTCGCGGCAAAGCTGCCCGTATCAAGGAAAAAGATACGCGTAACAAAGCGCAATCTTCTAAGTAACGAACTTCGCATTACGTTTTTCGCAAAGAACAATTTATAATTCGAATCCGTGAATGGATTTCAACTTCAAGCCGATCGTACCGTCTGGACGATCGGCTTTGATTTTGAGCAGCAGGCCCAAAGCGAAGGCTTTCGATTTGTCGCCGGTGTCGATGAGGTGGGCCGGGGGTGCCTGGCCGGACCCGTGGTAGCGGCCGCATGCATTCTGGATATTGCCAAGCCGGCACCGGATGGAATTGACGATTCAAAAAAACTTACGGCCATAAAACGTGACGAGATCGCAGCGCAGTTAAAGGCCGAATGCGTCGCGTACGCGATCGGCCAAATCGAAGCCGAAGAGATCGACCGGATAAATATTCTCGAAGCTACGAAGAAAGCAATGAAATCGGCCATTGAGGCACTCGCTCCGGCGGCCGATTTTCTTCTTGTCGACGCGCTTCAATTAAAGTTAGTTCGCCTGCCGCAGAAAGCGATAATCAAGGGCGACTCGATCTCTGTTTCCATCGCCGCCGCCTCTATCTTAGCCAAGACATATCGCGACGACCTGATGAAACGATATGACGCCGAATTTCCACAATACGGGTTTGCCGGGCATAAAGGTTACGGAGCTGCCGTACATCTTTCTGCGCTTCGTGAACATGGCCCGTGTTCCTTGCATCGGAAAAGCTTTCGCGGAGTTCTCCCGGATGAACAGTAATCGACACAATGACTTTAAAATGCGCTGCATATGAAAAGGGGGTGTTACGTGGACCCTTTTTTTGCGTCGCATAGACGAAAATACGTTTAGCAGCATCTAACGCCCGCGGGAGCATAAGTAGAAAAAATGAACGAAGACGGCCGTTTGCGTGCGAGCGCATTCGATACGATCCTTTACGGCGGGTTGGCGATCGGCATTCTCGATTTTCTTGACGCGAGTATATTTTTCCCGCTCTATTTCGGCATCAGTTTCACCGACGTTTGGCATGGCCCGGCGTCGGGCGTCATCGGCCGGGAAGCGTCGCGTGCAGGCGGTTGGCAGACGGCGATCCTCGGGATCTTTTTGCACTTCTGCGTCGCTTTTTCGATCGCGGCTGTATATTATTTGCTTACTCGATTTCTGCCACTGCTACTACAACATCCAGTAATTTGGGGTCTGATCTTTGGCATCGCCGCCCACTTTGTAATGCAATATGTGGTGGTCCCGATCTCAGCTATCGGAACGATGCCCAAATGGCCGCCAGTTGGGTCGCTGCTAAATAGCCTGATCGGCCACGCGCTTTTGGTGGGTTTGCCGGTCGCCCTTATCGCGGCGTGGTCGGCGAAACGAAATAAACTCGCTTAGAAACAGATCCAGTCGGATGGTTCGCGGTGATTTGAAATCGTGATCGTTGTTTCGGCCGGGAACAGCGGCGCACGCATCTGAAGGGCGCTTTCAGCGGTGATGCGTGCTAATGCGGGATCATTTGCACGCTGCGAAAGATGTGCAAGAACGATGTGACGGGCGGTACCGTCGAAATCGTTGGTCATCCAGTCGGCAAGATCTTCATTTGAAAAATGGCCGCGTTTTGATGCGATCCGCTGTTTCAGGCTCCAACTGTAGACGGGACATGCCCGTAACATATCGCGGCTGTGATTCGATTCAATAAAGATAAGGTCACAGCCTGAAAGCCGTTCCCGCACCAGCTGCGTCATGTGGCCGAAATCGGTAAGCGCAGCCATGCAAACACCCGCATGTTTCGCCACGAATCCAAAATTGTCCACTGCATCGTGGGGTACGGTAAACGGCTCAAAATCGATGTCCCCGATACAAAAATTGCTATTCGCATCTACACGAACCGTTCGCTGCTTCATTGCGTCGCGCCGTCGCTCGGCCTCATTGTTTCCGTTTCCGTTCGAACGAAGAGTTGTGTAATAGGCTTCCTCTGTTTCTCCAGTTATATAAACGGAACATTTCGCGGCCGAAAGCAAAGTTCGCAAACCGCCGACGTGGTCACTGTGCTCGTGTGTAATGATGATGCCGTCGAGGTCGGCGGGCGCGAGGCCTACCGATGACAGCCGTCGGCCGATCTCGCGAGCACTCAACCCTGCATCGATCAGAACGCGCGTATTTTCGCTGCAGATGAGGACAGCATTACCCGTGGAACCGGAGCCTAAGACGATAAATTTCATTTATGGAACAACGGCAAGCCTGAGTACTGTCAAGTCTGATTACTGTATAGATTTTAACATGCAAGTGCGATTCGCCCTTACTTCGCGGGAACTTCTGCATCCGATTGATAACGCTTTCGGAGCGGTTTCGCCATCGCTCTCGTGATAAGCGAATTCGGAAGCAGGTTTACGACGCTCGCGATGAAGTAATTTGTCCACCCGGAAACAGTCTTGTGCTGCCCGCGCTCAAGCCCGCGAAGCCCGGCTTCTACGACTTGTTCCGGCGTCTGCACACCCTTTACTTTTATCGGATCCGCAATACCGGCCGCTTCAAAAAAACCGGTGTCGGTCGTACCCGGGCATAGTGCCAATATTCGAATCCCGAAAGGCCGATTTTCTTCAGCGATCGCTTCGGAAAATGACGAGACGAACGCTTTCGTCGCGGCATAGGTCGCAAAGAACGGGATCGGCTGAAATGCAGCGCCCGACGAGACGTTTATGATCGTGCCTCTTTTTCGCCGCCGCATTCCTTTGAGGAAATGATGCGTCAAAGCGACGACCGCGGTTATATTCAACTCGATCATTTCCAGTTCGCGCTCCAGATCGAGTTCTGCGAAATCGCCCATCGATCCGAAACCAGCGTTATTGATAAGCCAGTCGATCTCAAGGCCGAGCCTTTCGCTTTCTTCGAAGACGGCGATATCGGAATCAACATCGATCAGGTCAGCCGCAAGATATTTCGCAGTGACTTTGTGTTGGGCCTCGAGCTCCGCACAAAGCGACTTTAGCTTCTCTTCGGATCGTGCGACGAGAAAAAGGTTATGCCCTTCGCGGGCAAGCCGGCGGGCGAAGGCTTCGCCGATGCCGCTCGACGCGCCGGTAATCAAGGTATATTTCATTGATCGATCTCAAACGGCGCGGGAACGAAGGAATAGAATATTGAGGCGGCACCTCCCCCAATGAGCGTCAAAGTTCCAACGGCTCTAATAATTCCTGACACCATTTTCGTTGAATCGAGAAGTCCGGTCCGCGTCAGCAAATAGTTCCAGTCGTGGAAACTGCCGTCGCTGCCGGTGAAACCGCTCGTTAATACAAGTTGCATTACGAGGGCGTCGGCAGCGTAAACATAAACATTCAAGATGCTTTGTCCGACCCAGAGGACGACGATCGCGGCGGAATAATACTGTTGACGCCACCAAAAATATCCGACGAATATCAACGGCATTATGACTTGAAAAAGCGAACCGCCTGCAATACCCATGAATTCGCCAAACGGCCGAAAAAGCAAATGACCCGTTTCATGGATCGGCAGATCGACTAGGTCGAGAAAGCTGCCTTGCATCGGGTCGAGAGATATCCATACGAAATAGATCGTCAAAATAACTGCAAAGATCAATTTCGGAATATTCGATCGCATCTGGTATGGGTGTGAGTCCAGATCCTAAAGCAGCTTGTTCCTAATGACGAATCCCTTCACCTGGCCGTTGAACAGGGCGGGCCGTTCCATGTGCAGAAAATGGCTGACTCCAAGCCATGCCTGAAATTCAAGTTTCGGCGCGATCGCCTTGTAACGTGCCTCAAGGTCAGGTGGCCACAACGGGTTCGGAGCCATTACTGCGAGAACCGGCACATTTATTGTTCCATGCGTCGCATATGAATCGTCGAGCATTTGCTTCATCGCGCTGTGTGCGACATAACCTTCCGTCGCAAGCATCGACGAACGGATAAACGGTCGAAGTTGGGGCATTGCAGGTTGAAGCATTCCGTCGATAAACGTAACTGCGGCCGATTTGTAGTCCTTGAATAGTGGCTCAAAAAACTTATCGATCTGCGCGCGCTCGCCAAACGGTAAAAGGGCTCCATCCACGATCACCAAGCCAAGCGTTTTGTTCGGGTAAAGTTCGTAGAATCTGCGAATGATCGGCGTGCCCATGCTATGCCCGACAAGTACGCCCTTTCTGACGCCCGCATTTTCCATGACCGCATTCACAGCACGAGCAAAATATTCCATTGAATAATCGGTCTTGGGCTTATCGCTTTGGCCGTGTCCGGGAAGGTCCATAGCGATCACTCGATAGTTTGGAAACGCGCGATAGTTGCCCTCCCAAAATTCCACATTGCATGTCCAGCAATGTACGAAAACGAGCGCGTTCTTCGCCTTTGTGTTCCCGAGGTCGTAGTAGCGAATCATGGCGCCATCAAGGGTTGCCATCAAATGCATCTCAGGCTTTTGTGAATAAACAAAAAGAGCGCAGAAAGCGATGGTAAAACCCGAAAACAAAACTCTTCTAGCCCGTTTCGCCGTTCCGCTTAATGAAATTATCTTTTGATACCGCATAAAATGCACACTCTTCATCATAATGCACCTCGGTCTTCTCATACTGCATTCCAAGTTTTTCCATTATCCGGCGCGAAGCGGTATTTTCTACGATCGCGACCGCGACGATACGCTGGAGGCCAAAATTATTGAAGCCGAATTCCATCCAGCCCTTTGCGGCCTCCGTCCCAATCCCGCGGCCCCAAAGCGGCTTGACCACGCTATAGCCAACCTCGATCTCGCCAGTGTCTTCGAGCGGCTGCAGGCCGGCGGCTCCGATCATCTCGCCGGTCTCTTTCCAAAACATCGGGCACATGCCGAAGCCGTGTGAATCATAACACGACATATAAAAGCGGATCCGTTTCGCCAGCGACTCGGGATTTTGCATTCGCGCACCGCCGAGATACCGGCTCATATCGGGGTCTGTACGCTGCTCGATCAGTTGCGGAAGGTCGCCAAGCTCAAATTTTCGGAAGAAAAGCCTTTCGGTCTCGATCATAAAATTGGAAGAATGCGGGGTTGTTCCTTTGTCCAATTATCGTAAAAAGCCGGACTAAGGACAACATAATGAAGAAGCAACAAGAGAGTTTGTAAGAACTTCCGTGGCGTTCCATTTTTGGGATGCGGCGGTTTCGCTTACGTTTACAACCGGGTCGAGGTAAATAGTTCTATTAGTTGAAGTTATCAGTTTACTGCGTTCCATCCCCGATCGATCGGCATCCCATTTTTCGCGACAAATGGGACGGGTTAAAT
>JBJMGN010000002.1:0-3643 GCA_045807885.1 Pyrinomonadaceae bacterium
CGCTTTTATCATCTTGCTAGCATCAAGCTTCGCACCTGCTCAACCTGCTGCAAAACCCAATCCCGAAATCGCGAAAATGATCAAGGAGATCGCCGCGAAAAATATCGAGGCAACGATCCGAAAATTGGTTTCGTTCGGAACTCGAAATACATTATCCGAACAAGACAACCCGGTACGCGGAGTAGGGGCGGCGCGTGATTGGCTTTTCGCCGAGATGCAAAAGATAAATGCCGACTGCGGAAACTGCATGACGGTCGAAAAACAAAGCTTCGTTCAGCCGAAGGCGAACCGCATCCCCGACCCTGTAACGTTGACAAACACTGTTGCGACGCTCAAAGGCACAACAAATCCAGACCGCTATTATGTGGTTTCAGGACACTACGATTCGATGTGCTCATCACCAACTGATGCGAAATGCGATGCGCCTGGGGCTAATGATGACGCTTCAGGAACGGCTACTGTAATTGAATTAGCTCGAGTAATGTCGAAACGTAAATTCGATGCGACCATCGTTTTCATGTGCGTGCCAGGCGAAGAGCAGGGGCTTTTAGGCGCTACCTATTATGCACAGCAAGCGGCGGAAAAAAAGATCGACATCGAAGGAATGTTCACGAACGACATCGTTGGCGGAGTGACGTCGATGAAAGACTCGCCGAATCGAAACCGTGTGCGCGTTTTCAGCGAAGGCGTTCCGACGAATGAGACAGAGCAACAAGCTACGACTCGACGCAGTGTCGGCGGCGAAAACGATTCGCAGTCACGGCAGCTCGGCCGATACGTGAAGGAACAGGCAGACCGTTACCTGAAAAATTTCAAGGTCTGGCACATCTATCGTCGGGATCGTTACGGCCGCGGCGGTGACCACATTCCATTTCTGGAACGCGGGTTCACAGCCGCGCGCATTACCGAGGCGGATGAAGACTACACACATCAGCATCAAAATGTGCGTACTGAGAACGGCATTTTTTATGGCGATACTCCGGAGTTTGTCGATTTCGAGTATGTTGCAAATGTTGCCCGCGTTAACCTGATAGCGCTTGCCTCGCTCGCGAATGCACCTGCACGTCCAAAAAACGTGATAGTGGTAAACCGTCTGAATAACAACACTGAACTCAAGTGGGACGCGAACACCGATGCCGATCTGGCCGGGTATGAAATTGTCTGGCGCGATACGACGGCAGCCGAGTGGACGAATACAATACCCGCAGGGATGGAAACCACGTATGTCGTGAAAGCGATGTCGAAGGACAATTATTTCTTCGGCGTCCGAGCGGTAGATAAGACGGGGAATCGGAGCCCTGCCGTTTATCCACGTCCGGTTCGGTAGTTGATGGGACTTGAGACCTATTGGAAGAAACGCGATTTTCGCAAAACGCCCGAACCAAAGGGCAAAATCGCAAAGGCGAACAAGCACAGATTCGTCTGCCAAGAGCATCACGCCTCTAGTTTGCACTTCGATTTTCGTCTTGAGATCGATGGAGTTTTGAAATCCTGGTCCGTAAGAAAGGGCCCGTCTTTGAACCCCCAGGTCCGAAGGCTTGCAGTGCCGACGGAGGACCACCCCGTCGAGTACCTGAAATTCCAGGGCGATATTCCCGAGGGAAATTACGGAGCAGGACAGCACAGAATATGGGATTCAGGCACCTATAAACTACTTGACGGTAAAAGTCCCGAAACACAGCTAGAAAAGGGAAAACTCAAAATTGAGTTAAAGGGCGAAAAGCTAAAGGGCGTGTTCAATCTTTTCAAGCTCGGTCAGCGGGATCAATGGCTTCTTCTAAAATCGAACGATGAGCATGCCCAATCAGACTGGCGGCTCGAGCTTTTAATTCCTGACGCAGACGGCAACAAGTTTATTCTCGACGAGCCCAAAACGTCGAGCCCACGCAGGCATCAGCCAAACAAGCAAACCAAAGGAAATAAAGGCGTCGTCAAAAAAGACGCCGGCGTAAAAAGAAGCGAACGTCTCGGCACCCTGGCAAGCGTTCTGAAAAAGAAAAATTTAGACGGTGATGTTCGAATCAAGGTAGGAAAATATGCTGTTGAGCTGACGAGTCTGGATCGCGTCTACTGGCCCGATGAGGGCTATACCAAGGCCGACCTGATTCGTTATTACAGCGATGTTTGGAACTATATAAAACCGCACCTTATAAATCGCCCGGTGATAATGAAACGTTACCCGGTCGGGATCCGGGGCTACTCGTTTCATCAACACGATGTCGACGAGGTGCCCGAATTCGTCGAAACGGTCGAGCTCGAAGCCGAGGACGAAAAAGGGCTTCACAAAGTCGATTACGTCGTCTGCCAAAACCTCCCGACGCATCTATATCTTGCGAATCTCGGAGCTATCGAGCGGCATCCTTTTCACTCGAAGGTGAGGAAGCTCGATTTTCCGGATTGGTTCGTCTTCGACCTGGATCCCGGCGACAAGGCCGAGTTTGAAACGATATGCGAGGTCGCTATCAACGCGCGCGACGTGATTGCTGAATTCGGACTTCGGTCATATGCCAAAACCTCAGGGTCGCGGGGAATACACATATATGTTCCGATAAAAGCAGTGAACACGTATGAGCAGGTCGCGGGCCTTGCTTCGAAGATCGCAAAGCGAGTTGCAGACTCTATACCGAATGCGGCAACGGTCGAGCGCAGCAAAAATAAGCGGAAGAAAGGTCAGATCTACGTCGACCACATGCAGAACGCTTACGGGAAATCAGTCGTCGCGCCTTATTCTGTTCGCCCAAAACCAGGAGCAACCGTGTCGGCACCGCTAACTTGGGACGAGGTGGCGAAGAAAGAGATAAGAACGGCGGATTTCACAATAAAAAATATGTCGGCCCGCCTAAAAAAGAAAGGCGACCTTTTCGCAAAAGTGCTGACCGATAAGCAAACTTTGGAAAGTGCGATGGAAAGCACATTGCATAACCGTTTTATATAGAAATAAAAATTTCCCGTGAAGAAAATTTCGGGGAACTGTGAACGCGGTCGTAAACGTAACGGGTTATGATTTCTTTTCGAATGTTCCCCGTGGAACCCAGGAATTGATGGAGCGGCAGAGAGATCGGCTGTAAAGAATAGATGAAGCTTTGCGATCAAAAATACTTTTCATTTGTATTTCTCCTCCTTCTCCTGACAGGCTGTTCGGATGCTCAACGCGACACCGCAATCAGTGAGATTCAAGGCAACAAGAATGAATCCGCTCTTAACGGCCAAACCGTAAGAACGACCGGTGTCGTGACTGCCCGTTACCGAACCGGATTTTTTATTCAAACCCCAGACGATAAAGCTGATGCCGACCCGAACAGTTCGGAAGGCATTTTCGTATTCACCGGCAGCCGCGGCGAGCCACCGGCAGACGCTGCGGTTGGCACCTTGGTTACGGTGACAGGCAAAGTCGAAGAATTTCGACCACGCGCTGATGCAAACACTCTCTCGGTTACTGAAATCTCCATGCCGGGCGCGGACGGACTTAGGGTCATCTCAAACGGCAATGCCCTCCCAAAGCCATACGTTCTGACACCAGCGGATTTCAAACCGCGACTGACCGACCAGCTGGAACGTCTCGAAGGAATGCGGGTCGCAGTTCCGGAAATGATGGTCATCGGCGCGACCGGTGGCCGCGTCGATATCAAAAACGCATCGGCCC
>JBJMGN010000003.1:0-7645 GCA_045807885.1 Pyrinomonadaceae bacterium
CGACAAAGCAACAAAGAAACTTTTGAAAAATTTCCCGCCGCCCGCTGGTAAATAGAAGTATCGACAAGTAACGAATCAGAACAGTAATCGATGAAACTCTCTCAGTTGAAAAACGTTCATTTTGGATCGAGGTGCCTGGCGATCATTTTCGGCCTGCTTGTTTTGTCGATCAATAGTTTCGCACAATCCAGCAAAACGGTTCCAAGCACTTACCTTTTCAACGACTCTCACTTTCATTTGACCAACTACGTTCAGAAAGGCACGGACATTCATAAGTACCTCGAGATAATGGGGGACAAAGTCGGTCGCTCAACTTTGTTTGGAATACCGCTTCAACAAACTTGGGCGTACGCGAACTCGGGCGACTTTGCACCGACATATTATCTGCAAACAGATGCGTCTCTGTATTACTACTCATTCACAGACGCATTCATCGCCAGCACGTACTTAAAGCTAAAGCCGGAAGAAAGACAGCGGCTCGACCCGATGATCACGGGCTTCAATCCGGCGGACATGTATGCCGCGGACCATATTCGCCGCGTGCTCGAAACGTTTCCCGGCGTTTTTTCAGGTATCGGCGAATTTTCGATCCATAAGGAATTTGTTTCCTCCAAGGTTGCCGGCGAAACGGCTAGTCTTACCAATCCAGCGCTCGACCGGATCCTCGATTTTGCCGGTGAGGTGGGGCTTGTCGTCATCCTGCATAACGACGTCGACATGCCGTTCGCCAAGACCGGTACCGAGCCTGTCTTTCTAAAGCAGATGAAAGAACTGCTCCGTCGACATCCGAAGACCACTATCATTTGGGCGCACCTCGGTCTTGGCCGCGTCGTTCGTCCGGGCGGCGAGGCAAGCCCCGAGGTCGGCGAGCGTTCGAGGCCGTTCCAGAATATCGTGAATTCGATCCTGGGCGATTCGGCGTTCAGCCATGTTTATTTCGACATCTCGTGGGACGAGGTCGCAAAATACGCGGTCGCGTCTCCGGAGGCGATCAATAGCTCTTCGCAGACGCTCAACAAATATCCGGATCGGTTTCTCTTCGGCACCGACAATGTTGCACCTCAAGATCAGGCCACACAGATGCGCGTGTATGACATGTGGTTGCCGGTCTGGAGGCAACTTACACCCGAAGCAAGCCGAAAAGTTCGCTTGGGAAACTACGAGCGGCTCTTTGATGAAGCGCGCCGAAAGGTCCGCGCCTGGGAACAGAAAAATGTGAATCGGCAATAGGAAACAAGATCCCCGTTTTAGCACTGAAGGTAGAAAAAGTGAATTGATCGACGATACGGAATCATTGTATTTGCGTGCCGCGAAAACTGTTATTTTTGACAGTCCCGCTGTGCAGTTAAACGCGATAAACTCCGAATCTGAATACTGTCTAACAATTCATTTGGAGGTAGACATGAACCACAATTACCCCGATAAAGGTCTTTTTAGTCGAGCAATTCGGGGGCTCAGCGTCTTGATAATAAGCTCGGCGCTTATTTTCCCCGGAAACGTTATTTTATTTGCTCAGGTGGCTCCAGCGAAGAAGCCGCCAGTGACGCCGGCTAAACCAACTACAGATGCGACGAAGGCGGCAGCGGCGGACGATGAAGATGATGATGCCGACGACGGCGAGGACGTCGATGACGGTGACGGCGCCAAAGAAACGGTCAAGATCCCTCAGGAACAGCTTGAGGCACTCGTCGCGCCGATCGCACTTTATCCAGATAATTTGCTCGGACAGGTTTTAGTCGCATCGACGTATCCGCTCGAGCTTGTCCAGCTTCATCAATGGCTCGAGAAGAACAAGGAAATTAAGGACCAAAAGGTACTTGCTGAGAAGGTTACCAAGCAGCCTTGGGATCCCAGCATTCAGGCGATGGCGGGACTGCCCGACGTTGTTAAATGGTTGGCAAACGACATTCAATGGACGACTGACATGGGCAATGCGTTTCTAGCGCAGCAAACCGATGTTATGGCCGCTGTCCAAAGTCTGCGCAAGAAGGCAAAGGATAAGGGCGCCTTGGTCAGCAATGAGCAGCAAAAGGTCGCCGACCAAACGGTCGAAGGCAAAGAGGTGGTCGTAATTGAACAGGCTAACCCGCAGGTCGTCTATGTTCCTTCATACAACCCGTTCTACGTTTGGGGCGGGCTTGGTTATCCATATCCAGGAATCTACTACCCGCCATATTATGGCGGCGTTTGGGCGGGCGCTGCGATCGGCTTCGGTGTCGGAATTGCGATTGGCGCTTTCTGGGGCGGCGGCTGGGGATGGGGCTGCGGCTGGGGAGCCGGAAACATAAACGTCAATATCAACAACAATTTTAACCGCATCGGTGGTGTCGGCGGCGTGGGTGGCGTTGGTGGAGTTGGAGGCGTCGGCGGTGTTGGTGGTGTAGGAGGAGTAGGAGGCGTCGGCGGTGTTGGTGGCGTCGGAGGAGTTGGTGGTGTAGGCGGCGTAGGCGGTCCCGGCGGTGTTGGGGGAGTAGGCGGTCCCGGCGGTGTTGGCGGCCCTGGAAAACCGGGTGGTGTCGGCGGAGTCGGGGGTGTTGGTGGCCCCGGTAAACCGGGCGGAGTGGGCGGCGTCGGCGGACCCGGCGGAGCTGGAACATGGAAGCATAATCCCACGCACCGCGGCGGAGCCCCGTATGGCGATCGCGGAACCGCAAACAAATATGGCGGAACGGCGCGAGGCGATTCACTTTCGAAGCGTCAGGGTGGTGCCCAGAATCGAATAGGACAATCGGGCGGCAACCTGGCAAGCACCCGCGGAAATAGTGCGGGCGGCCGTGGAAATACCGGCGGCAGCCTGAACAGCCGTGGTAACGCACCCGGTGCTGGCCGAACTGGCGGCAGCCTTAACAGCGCGAACCGTGCCGGTGGTAACAACGTAGGCAACCGAAATATGGGCAGCTCTCGAAGTACTGGCGGTTTTAACGGAGGTTCGAGGGGATGGGGCGGCAGCAGCGCCCGTTCCAGCAGCAGTCGCGGTTACTCGAGCATGGGCAGTTCGCGTGGCAGCTGGGGCGGCGGCGGAATGCGAGGCGGTGGTATGCGAGGCGGTGGTGGGAGGCGACGTTAGTCGAGAGGTGAAATTATGAAAATGAAAAAACATATTGTCGCAAAGCTTTCATGTCTCAGCTTACGTTTCGTCGTCATCCCTGCGTTTCTTTTGGGCGCAGCTGTTGTAAGCATTGCCCAAACAGGAACACTTAAGGGAAAGGCATTTCTGTCGGCTGATGAAGCTGCAAGCGCATTTATACTCGCTGCAGAAAACTTCGATGTAGGTGCGATCAGACAGATCCTCGGCCCGAACAGCTCTGACTTACTGTATACCGGCGAACCAGCACGTGATCGTCAGGTAGCGACCGAGTTCGCAGAGCAGGCAAAGATCAAGAAATCCATTATTGTAGACAAACGAAACCGAAACCGTGCTTTGCTCGCAGTGGGCGAAGATAGCTGGCCGTTCCCGATCCCGCTCGTTAAACAGGGAAAGAACTGGTTTTTCGATGTCACCGCCGGAAGGGAAGAATTACTTTACAGGCGCATTGGCAGAAACGAACTGGACGCGATCGATATCTGTCGGGGTTTTGTCGAAGCTCAACATTCTTACGCTTTGAAGAAACATGACGCTGTGACGGTCAATCAATACGCGCAGCGCATCATCAGCACTCCGGGTAAACATGACGGTCTGGCATGGCAAAACGCTGATGGAACTTGGGGGGGTACGGTCGGTGAACGCGCGGCAAAAGCGCTGCAGGAAAGTTACTCAGGTACATACACCCCGTTTCATGGCTACTATTTCAAAGTACTGAAAGGTCAAGGTCCGGCGGCACCTTTAGGATCGATGGACTTCATCGTGAACGGTGCCATGATCGGCGGATTTGCGCTCTTGGCATATCCTTCGATCTATCAGGTTACAGGTGTCAAGACGTTCATGGTCAGCCACGACGGTGTTGTATATGAAAAAGATCTGGGACCGAATTCGATCGATCTCGCGAAATCGATAGACAAGTTTGATCCCGATCGTTCATGGAAACCGGTCCTGGATGAATAGGAAATAGATTCCAAGCTTAGGGTACTTGAAGACGCTGCAGGTACTCTATTGGCGGACGTTGGCTGTCGGCTATTGCCGGCGGCCAATGTTCGTTTTTATTATACGCTCAAGCCGTGATACCAAACAGCGAAACTTGCATGTAAATCCAGGGGGAAGCAAATGAAATACGTTAAATCAACAGTGTTGGAGGCCGTTTCAATAGCGGCAATATTATTCTTAGTGATTCCAGGGCAATCGGCCGGAAAATTACAAACCGGTACGTTAGGTGCCTCCGACGTCATGCCGGCCGAGTCGGGATCACGGGATGTCGGTGGCGACACTAAGAAAATCGAAAAGAAAAGTAAACGGAAAGAGAAATCGATCTTGTCGGAAGATAAAAGACGGCCCAAACAAAAACAAGCAGCCACGGATGACGCAAAGGAGCTGGCAAAGCAACTTGCAAATCCGATATCGTCGTTGATCAGCCTGCCGATTCAGATCAATTATGACCACGATTTGGGACCAAATCGAGACGGCAGCCGAATTACGATGAATGTCCAGCCTGTCATTCCATTCTCGTTGAATGAAAAATGGAATTTGATCTCGCGAACGATCCTGCCTGTAATTCACCAGGAGGGAATAACCGGTGCTGATCAAAGTCAGACCGGCATCGGTGACGTTGTGCAAAGTATTTTCTTCTCACCGAAGAAAACGACGCCATTCATTTGGGGCGCCGGCCCTGTAGTTCTTATCCCGACAGCAACCGACAATTTGGGGGCTAAACAACTCGGTATCGGCCCAACGTTTGTAGCGTTAAAACAGCAGGGCGGATGGACATACGGCGGGCTTTATAACCACATTTGGGGTATTGCAAGCGGCAGCGGACGTCCAAAAGTTAATTCGGATTTTATCCAGCCTTTCCTCGCTTACGGTACTAAGTCGGCTTGGACCTTTAGTCTAAACACCGAATCGAGCTATGACTGGAATGCGAAAAAATGGAGCGTTCCGATCCACTTGGTCGCCTCGAAGCTCATCCGTGTTGGAACTCAGCCTATTAGCTTACAAGCCGGCCTCCGATGCTGGGCGACATCACCGGATGGCGGACCCAAGGGCTGCGGGCCGAGGATCGCGATCGTATTTCTTTACCCAATAAAGCACTGATTGACGTTTTTTGCGCGATGCGGTTGACCAATTCCAAACGTAAAACGATAACAACCTGTTAGAAATAACAGTTCTTTCGCAATGCTAATTGCTATACATTCCTGAAAATACAGGGTCTTGATTAAGGTCGTCTTGTTTTGACATGGACTTCCTTATTTGTACGGCCCGCGAATCCAACTAAAAGGAGCATAGATATGGAGATTAAACCCGCAGCGATGGCGACACCGCAGGACACATCCACTCTTCCGCAGGGTAAGTGGGGACCGATCTTTCCGAAAACGCCCGCGTGTTATGGCTTCTCGATCATTGCCAAGATCAAACCGGGAACCGAGGCTAACTTTTACGAGTACGCACGCGGTATAGAAGCAGGTGTTGCCGCAACGCCCGATCTACTAGACGTGCTCAAGCTGCATTACCTCCGCTGGAACCTGTTCGATATAAACGGTGAAACTTATTTCCAGTACATGGGTATTTTCGACACCGATTTCGACAAATACACTGAAGATGCCGTGGCGATCTTTTCTGCCACCGGTCTAAACACGGTCTTTGAAAACCTCGAGGGCTTTCCCGAGGATTGGAAGTCGAACCCGGATGCGTTTGTTCGTTTCGTTCGCGAGCATCACCGGCCGTGCTTTCTTGAATATGGCGAGTATCCATTCGTCAGTGCCTCCGATATTAAGAAGGCCCTCAATATGAAAAATGCATTCACTGCAATGCTTGACCAGTTGAACTAAGGGGGCGACATGAATTTACCGAAAGCACCAGCCCGCACCTACAATCAAACCCACGTTCCACGCAGATACACGCCGGGTAAACGACGCATCAGTATCTACTGGACCTGGAGCTATTCGTGGGAGTCGCAACGCGATCCGGCTGCGATGGAAAATCGTTTTTCGACGATGACCGAAGTGCGAAACGTTCTTTGGCCGGGATATGAAAAGCCTGAATACCAAGCGGATATGTTTCTTCAGGGCATTGACGGAACATTGGAGCTTTTTCATCGTTCGGCGTTGAGCTTTCAGAAGATCGCAGGCGAGGCCACGGGCCACCCGGTCGCGGTGTTTCAACGTGTCGACCAGGCCGGATATCATCAGCCGATCGACGAACGGATCCTTGACGACTGCGACACGCTTCTCGTTTTCGGCCTCGACCATCTGCTGAGCGGCCTTGATGTAGTTCCGGGCGAGATCGAAGCGATCAACGAATGGCTGAAGCGCGAGGGAACCTGCCTGCTCGTCGCGCCGCACCATGATGTCGGTTTTACCGACGATTTTGAACAGCGTCAGATGGAGTATCGCCACCATCGTGACGCCCTTGTCCCGCGTCAGCAAAGGTTCTCAAGCTATACACGAGCATTGATACGCGAGTTGAAGATCCCGATCTTGAACCAGTGGGGACTGCGTCCGTCTGTCGTTCCCGGGACACGCGACATTACGCCGCTCAAAACATATCGCGATCATGACAAACTCGAGCTGCTCAACAACGTCACCACTTTCAATTTCCACCCGCATCTTCCGCATTACAGCATTACGGAAACGAACGGCTCGCCGATCCATCTGCTCGCACAGCAGCCAGTCGATCTGGAGCGGCCGCATCCGTTCACAGCTGAAGGCAATACGGAATTCAATGTCCTGCTTTGGATGCCTCCCGACGATAAACGTGCGGGCGACATCCTTCTGATGGACTCAACACATTTCACAACGTTGTTCGGCGGAACGGACAGCCTCGAAAACTTCTGGAAGAATCTCGCGACGATGTAAGGCGAAGTTGTTTATGGGTGAAGCAGCGAACCCAACACTAGAGCTTGATGATATTCAGAGCGGCGCCCTGCGGCCGCGGCCTTCGCCATTTTCAGCGACCTATATAGCATTCCGTATCGACGATCCCAAGGCGGGACGTGAGCTGATGAAAAAGGTGTCGAATGTCGTCTCTTCGGCGGCAGATCCGACCAGCCCGCTTTCCGATACATGGGTGAGTGTTGCACTGACATTCAAGGGATTAGAGGCCCTCGGAGTTCCGAAGGAGTCGCTTGCGAGTTTCCCGTGGGAATTTCAGCAAGGGATGAAATCGCGCGCGAATGAGTTGGGTGACGACGGCGACAGCAGCCCGCAAAACTGGGAAGCTCCGTTCCAAACCGACGATATTCATGTCGTGCTTGTCGCTGTCTCGCCGACCCAGGAACAGCTTGAAAAAGCTTTGGACCGGGCTCGGGCCACGTACAAGGGAATGACCGGGATCGAGGCGATCTGGCGGCAGGATTGTCATGCATTGCCCGACGACAAAGAGCCGTTCGGTTTCAAGGACGGCATCAGCCACCCTGCGATCGAGGGCAGCGGAATTCCCGGGACCAACCCTCAAGAGAAGCCGCTGAGGGCAGGCGAGTTCATCATTGGCTACACGGATGAGATGAACGGTGTCCAAAAGATGGAGCCGGAGATACTCGGCCGAAACGGTACGTTTGTG
>JBJMGN010000004.1:0-8964 GCA_045807885.1 Pyrinomonadaceae bacterium
AAACGAATTTTTGGGGCGTTGTGAATGGCTCATTGATCGCTGCGCGCAATTTGAAAATCAACGGCGGGGCGATTATTAACGTCGGAAGTACGCTTTCTGATCGCGCGATTCCGTTGCAGGGAATGTATTGTGCTTCGAAACATGCGGTCAAGGGTTTTACTGACGCACTTCGGATGGAGTTAGAGGCCGAAGAATCGCCGGTCTCGGTAACCCTTATCAAACCCGCTGCGATCGATACGCCCTACAAGCAGCACGCAAAGAATTATTTGGACGTCGAGCCGGTAAATCCGGCACCCGTTTACGCGCCTGAGACAGTGGCGGACGCGATCCTTTATGCCGCCGAGAACCCGATCCGTGACGTTTTCGTCGGAGCCGGCGGAAAAATAATGGCGGCGGCCGGGACTTATGCTCCGCGGATCACGGACAAATGGATGGAAACGCAAATGATCGATGCGCAAAAGACAGATCGTCCTGCGGGTGTTCGACCGTTTGAGGGACTTTACACTTCAAGCGATTCGCGTCTTGAGGAGCGTGGCGGTTATAAAGGCCATGTCGCGGAAAGCAGTATCTATACAAGGGCGTCGTTACATCCCTTGATAACAGGTTCAGCCTTGGCGCTCGGCGTGGGCGGGCTGATATATGCCCTTTCCAAAGGGTTAGGGTCTTCGTCAGAAAGTAGTCGTGCGGAGACAAATCACTAAACGAAGATAGAGGCGAGATTAAACGAAAAGGGAGAAAATTATGCTTTGGACAATAATAATAATTCTGTTGGTACTTTGGGCATTGGGCTTTGGCTTTGCAGGTGCGGCCGTCGGAAACTTGATCCATATACTTCTTGTGATCGCGGTTATCGTGCTTGTCGTTCAGCTAGTTACGGGACGAAGAGCGGTTTAGGCTTTTCGCCGAAGGTTGAAATAACACCTGCATTTGTTATGTGACGTCCGCGCGGTCGAATATCTTTTCGATCGCCGCGGCGTTTTTAGTTCTAATGGTTAGATTATTCCGCAACGCTCCGGCGCCTGCGGCGGACTGTTTCGCGGCTGCCGCCGAAGTAAGCGAGCACCGCTACGACCAGATGCGCGACGAACCAAATATTGTCGTAGCCCATATTCTGATAAATGTAGATAAGAATAAGGACGCGCGGCATGAAGATCCCGAGTAAAATATCCGCCCATTGCGGAACCGTGTTTGCCGGATAAGCTGTCGGTTGTAAGAATAAAGCGGCAAGCAAAACGATACGCGGAAAAAAGAGCGAGAACAGTAGAAAATAGAAATCCATGAGAAAACCTCGCCTGTATTTTATGGATTATACGACACTCTGAAGGAAAGAAATGTATCGTATGATCCAGTTCGCCCGATCCAGCTAGGTGCGAATGCGCTTTACCGAAATTTGTTGCTTTCCGATGCTCTAAACTTGACTTCGTAATGCCACTCTCGGAAAATTCAACCAACCTTTCTTAGAGGCGACCGTCCCCGAAATGGCAGCAAATTTGGTTCAAATAACGCGGCGCGGCATGGGTGAAACTATGCGGCGCGATATGTGGTGGGTTCAGCCGCTTGTCACTTTTCTCGGGCTTTCGGCATTCATCGTTTATTCGACATGGGCAGGTCTTCAGGGCAGAAATTATTCGTTCGGCCCATATCTTTCGCCAATGTATTCGCCGCTGATCTGGGAAGCGGCAGGTCAGGCGGCTTCCGGCCACTCGTGGTTGGGTGCGTGGCCGACATGGCTGCCGACCTGGCTTCCGATCACGCCTGCGCTTCTTATCTTGTGGGCTCCGGGCGGATTCCGTTTTACCTGTTATTACTATCGCGGCGCATACTACAAAGCCTTTTGGGCGGACCCGCTTTCGTGTGCGGTTGGCGAGCCACGTCACAATTACCGCGGCGAGAATTGGTTCCCGTTAATTCTGCAAAACGTGCACCGGTATTTTCTCTATTTCGCGCTTATTTTCATCGTCATTCTCGGGTACGACGCGTACGCTGCGACCCATTTTCGAGACGGTTTCGGCGTCGGAGTGGGCACGCTTGTCTTAACGCTAAACGTGATCCTGCTCGGCGGCTATACGTTCGGCTGCCATTCGCTGCGGCACTTGATCGGCGGCCGCAAAGACACGTTATCGAACAGTCCGCTACAGCAGACGCTTTGGCGCGGCGTCAGTGTTCTGAATCGGCGACATATGATGTTCGCCTGGTTTTCGCTTTTCTGGGTCGGCTTTACGGACTTTTACGTGCGAATGTGCTCGATGGGAATTTTTACTGATTACCGGATTTTTTGACGGAACGCGGACGCCCTCGTCCGCTATGAGCCCAAAGGGCGAACCAACTTAATTATTCGCGACCGTTTTCGAAAACCGAGGCGGCGTTAGTTGCGGACCGGGTCGTTCGCGTTCCATATGGTGGATTACACAACATTCGAACACGACGTTCTCGTCATCGGCGCCGGTGGTGCGGGGCTCCGCGCCGCGATCGAGGCGTCGGCTGCTGGCGTCAGCGTCGGGCTGATCTGCAAATCGCTGCTCGGCAAAGCGCACACGGTGATGGCAGAGGGCGGAATGGCGGCGGCGCTAGCGAACGTCGACGATCGTGACAATTGGAAGGTGCATTTTTCCGACACAATGCGCGGAGGCCAGTACGTCAACAACTGGCGAATGGCAGAACTTCACGCGAAGGAAGCTCCCGCCCGCGTGAACGAACTCGAGGCTTGGGGCGCGGTTTTCGACAGGACGAAAGACGGCAAAATTCTCCAGCGAAACTTCGGGGGTCATCGCTATCCAAGGCTAGCTCACGTCGGCGATCGCACAGGGTTGGAACTCATTCGTACACTGCAGGACCACGGCATCCATCAGGGCATCGATGTCCATATGGAAGTGACCGTGATCTCACTTCTAAAAGACGGTGACCGCGTTGTCGGAGTTTTTGCGTACGAACGCGAGCACGGACGTTTTCGTGTTTTTAAGGCAAAGGCCGTGATCCTCGCGACGGGCGGCGTCGGTCGAGCATACAAGATCACATCGAACAGTTGGGAAGGAACAGGCGACGGCCACGCACTTGCCTACCACGCCGGAGCGGAACTGATCGATATGGAGTTCATCCAGTTCCATCCGACGGGGATGGTCTGGCCGCCAAGCGTTCGCGGTATTCTTGTAACTGAAGGAGTACGCGGCGAAGGCGGCATCTTGAAAAACAATGAGGGCCGCCGGTTCATGTTCGATGACATCCCGGATAACTACAAGGATCAAACCGCGAAGGATTCGGAAGAAGGCTGGCGATATACGCAAGGCGACAAGAACGCGAATCGCCCGCCGGAGTTATTGACGCGAGACCACGTCGCACGCTGCATCAATCGTGAGGTAAAAGCGGGCCGTGGTTCACCCCATGGCGGCGTCTATCTCGACATCGCATGGATCAAAGAAAAACTGCCCAATTCTGCGGAACACATTAAGAAGAAACTGCCATCGATGTATCATCAGTTCGTTCAGCTCGCGAACCTGGACATCACGACCACACCGATGGAGGTCGGTCCGACTACGCATTACATCATGGGGGGCATACGCGTGGATGCGGATACGCAAGCGTCGACATTGCCGGGTTTGTACGCCGCAGGCGAATGCGCATCGGGCATCAATGGCGCAAATCGCCTCGGCGGCAACTCCCTTTCGGATCTGATCGTGTTCGGCAAGCGTGCGGGCGAATATGCTGCAGAGTTTGCGAAGGCGAACGGCCACGGGTCTTTCGATGATGCTCAGATCGAGTCGGAAGCGAAACGCGCTCTTGAACCATTTGACAGAGCTAGCGGTGAAAACCCATTCGTCATTCAGAACGACCTGCAGGATATGATGCAGCAATGGGTTGGCATCGTCCGCATCGAGGATGAGATGAAGCAAGCCTTGGACGGATTAAAGAAATTGAACGGGCGATCGGAAAGATCGTCCGTTACCGGCAACGTTGACTTTAATCCCGGCTGGCATACGGCTCTCGATCTGCGAAATCTGCTGACAGTTTCCGAAGCGATCACGCGCTCGGCGATCGAGCGAAAAGAAAGCCGCGGCGGACAGTTTCGTGATGATTACCCAAACAAGGATCCCGAATTTGCGAAGTTCAATATCGCAGTCAAAGAGGTAAATGGCGAGATGCAGATCTCACACATACCGCTTCCGGAAATGCCACCGGAACTGAAAGAAGTGATCGAGGAAATGGGATAGTGGGCTGATGATTATGTCGAGGACAGGCATGAGAGAAGGGGCGGTAGAACCGGACAAGGAACAGATCAATGCGGTTCAGGAGCTCATCAATGTTCCGTTGATAGGGGATACGATAGGACTGATCATTGGTCTATTTCCTCCATTCTTCCTGGCTCTTTATTTGATCCCGTTCGAACCTGAAGATCAGCTTCAGAAACTAAAGGCTAATCTTCTGATGTCATTTTCGATGTTTGTCTGGACTCTCTTTCTGTATTTGGTTTTGCGTATCAAGATCACGCTTCCCCTGATTCCGATCCCTCTGTTCGTCATTGGGATCCTGGGAACTATATATCAACTTGTTCGGTACTTTACTCTTTAGCAACGATGGCAACAGCGACATTTAGAATCAGACGCGGCGGGCGCGAGGGCGGTGAGATGGTCGATTACCAGACCGAAGTCACCGAGGGGATGGTCGTGCTCGATGCCGTTCATCAGATCCAGGCAGAGACCGCTCCCGACCTTGCCTGCCGCTGGAATTGCAAGGCCGGAAAGTGCGGCTCGTGCTCGGCTGAAATAAACGGCAAACCGAAGCTGATGTGCATGACGCGTCTCGATACGATCGATGTCAGGCAGCCCGTCACGATCGAGCCAATACGCGCGTTTTCGCCGATAAAAGACCTCATCGCCGACGTTTCATGGAACTACGAGGTCAAAAAACGCATCAAGAAATTCAAGCCGCGGCCTCCCGACGCAGAGGACGGCACATGGCGCATGCAGCAGTCCGATATCGACCGCGTACAGGAATTTCGAAAGTGCATCGAGTGTTTCCTGTGCCAGGACGTTTGCCACGTTCTTCGTGACCACGCCAAACATGAGGAATTCATCGGACCTCGGTTTCTTGTATACGCGGCCGCACTTGAGATGCATCCGCTGGATACCGAAAATCGCACGAAAGAGTTAAAGGATGCGTTCGGCATCGGCTATTGCAACATTACAAAATGCTGCACAAAGGTCTGCCCCGAACATATTACAATTACAGATAACGCGATCATTCCACTGAAAGAACGTGTGGTGGACGAGCACTACGATCCTCTGGCAAAGCTGGTGAAGCTGTTTCGAAGAAAATGAATCCTGTACCGCCGAACTGGCGCGAAAAACATGACCGCGGCGTTGCGAAATACATGCTGATCGACGGCATTCTTTATACCGGTGGCCCGTTCGCAGTCGTGATGCAGATCATTGGCATCTTTTTCCTTCGCGACGAAGGGCAAACGATCGGCCAGTACTTCACGAGCCCGCGAACGTGGGTTACATTCCTTCTGCATGGCCTTCTCTTCGGTTTGATCGTTGGTTACATTAAATGGCGTCGAAATGAAAGCGCATTCGCCGCACAGAACAACGGGTAATTTTGATGTTCGAGCTCAAACCTCTGTCACGCGAAGCAGTCCCCGCCGCTTTGGAAAAAGCGAACCGATATCGGTTGCTTAACGAGCCAGGCGCAGCCGAAAGTATTTACCTCGATATACTCGCCCTCGAACCGGACAACCAGGAAGCTCTGAAGAATATAGTTCTCGCGATGAGCGACCGTTTCGGTAAGGATTATGCCGTCGGCGATTCGCATATCAACGATTTCGTCGCAAAGCTTTCAGACCCATACGAAAAAGCGTATTACACCGGCATCGTTTACGAACGCCGTGCAAAAGCTACGCTGGAAAAGGGCGGCCTACAAGCTTATGAGCTTTTTACGCAGGCGATGGAATGGTTCGAAAAGGCAGAATCAATTAGACCCGCAGAAAACGACGATCCTATCCTTCGATGGAACGGCTGTGCCCGCATAATCAATCGAAACAATCTCCAGCCGCATGTTATGTCAGCGGGCGACACCCTCGAATAATAACGAAGCAACACACCTGCCTGAATTAGTAACGACATGATCAATAAAAGAATTCGCCCCGGTATCGAGGTCTTGCTTAATGACAATATAGATTCACTCGCCGATCAACGCATCGGGCTGGTTTGCAACCAGGCGTCGGTATTGCCCGATTTGCGTCATGCAGCTGATGTTTTCTTCGAACATCCAGAGATCAACCTCACAACATTGTTCGGCCCGCAGCACGGTATTCGCGGTGACGTGCAGGACAACATGATCGAGACGGATCATGCCGTCGATCCGCACACCGGGTTATGGATCTATTCGCTCTACAGCGAAACGCGTGAGCCGACGGAGAAGATGCTCGAAAATGTAGACACCATCGTATTCGATCTTCAGGACGTCGGGTGTCGCATTTACACGTTCGTATACACGATGGCGAACTGCATGCGCGCTGCAAAAAAATTCGGCAAACGCGTCCTTGTCTGCGACCGGCCAAACCCGATCAACGGAATTGCGATCGAGGGTAATGTGACCGAAACGGAGTTCACTTCGTTTGTCGGCCAATTCGAGATACCGACACGCCACGGGATGACGACCGGCGAACTCGCCCGATTGTTCAACGAACATTTCGGCATCGGCTGCGAATTGGAGGTTGTACCAATGGACGGCTGGCGGCGCGAGATGTGGTTCGAAGACACCGGTCTACCGTTCGTGATGCCTTCACCAAATATCCCGACCGTAGATACGTGCGTTGTGTTTCCTGCCACTGTTCATGTGGAGGGTACTGAGATCAGCGAAGGCCGCGGTACGACTCGCGTTTTCGAGCTCAACGGTGCACCATACATCGACCCGTGGGCATGGGTTGCGGAGTTAGAAAAATTCAATTTTCCGGGGGTAAAATTCCGCCAAACCTACTTTCAGCCGACCTTCCAAAAACACGCAAAGGTCACCTGCGGAGGGCTGCAGTTGCATGTCACCGATCGCGAAACATTCACTCCTGTGATCGTCGGCATCGCGATGATCAAGACAGCGTATGACCTTTACCCCGGCAAATTCGAATGGAAACGAGAAGCATACGAATACGTCTTCGACAAAAATCCGTTCGACGTCGTCAGCGGCACCGACAAGATACGTAAAGCGATCGAGAGTGGCGTTTCGTTGAGCGACATCCAAGATTCATGGGTTATCGGTCTAAACGATTTCGGCAATATTAGAAATCAGTATCTTCTGTACTAACCCTCGTCAGAACCTGAACAACAACTGAATGATGTGGCCGACTTAAGGATTATTTATTGCGGTCGCAGCTTCGACGATCCATATATTCCGTCATTCTGACCGAATAGCCGTCATACCCTAGTCAAAAAGCTATTGACACCTGCCGAGATAAACATCTATTATTAGGAGTCAACGGTGTTTAGCACTGTTGTTACCATCACCTCGCAAGGTCACTACTCGTAAATACAGACCTTTCCCTTATCCCGCCAAGGTTTCTTTCGATAAACGGAAAGCACTCGAAAAGCATGTCAGCAAAACTTGGGGAAATTCTTGTCCGCGAAAACCTCATCACCCCGCAGCAGCTGCGAGATGCGCTTGACTACCAGCGCAACAATGGCGGCCGCCTGGGTTCAAATCTTGTCAAGCTCGGCATCATTTCAGACGACGTGATAACCGCCGTGCTTTCGCGTCAGTACGGTGTTCCATCTATTAATCTCGATCTTTTCCACATCGAGCCCGCCATCATAAAACTCATTTCACAGGAAGTCGCGTTGAAATACACCGTTCTTCCAATTTCGCGTGTCGGTGCAACGCTGACGCTCGCGATGGCAGATCCCACGAACGTGTTCGCCATGGACGACATCAAGTTCATGACGGAGTTGAATGTCGAACCGGTGATCGCATCCGAAGCATCGATCCAGATGTCGATCGGAAAATATTACAGCGGTTCGACGCAAATCGATATTTTTGATGCTGCGTTCGCATTCGACACCGAAAAGGTAGGCCTTAAGAACGGTAACCTTAAGAAGAATTCGAAAAACGGCAACAAAGTCAAAGTCGACGAGCGGCTCGTTGACACAGACCTCGCCGTTTCGCTCGATGACTTCGATCTGACAGCACACGACAACGAAGAGTTCGAGGTGCTTGACGATAACGAAGAGATCGATCTCGCTACATTGACCCGTGCGTCCGAAGATGCACCGGTCGTTCGCCTCGTTAATGTACTGATGGTCGATTCGCTTCGTCGCGGAGCTTCCGACATACACGTTGAACCTTACGAAAAAGATTTCCGAATCCGCTTCCGAATCGACGGCGTTCTCTATGACGTAATGCATCCGCCGATGAAACTTCGCGACCCGTTGATCTCGCGTTTGAAGATCATGGCGAAGCTCGATATCTCGGAAAAACGCCTGCCCCAGGATGGACGCATCAAGATAAAAGTAAAAGTCGACGATCGTTCGCGCGAACTCGATTTCCGCGTTTCGACGCTGCCTACTTTATTCGGTGAAAAGGTCGTGCTTCGCTTGCTCGATAAAGACAAGCTGATGCTCGATATGACAAAGCTCGGTTTCGAGCCGGGGAGCCTCGAAAAATTCCAGCGTGCGATCTCCAATCCGTACGGAATGGTATTGGTCACCGGTCCGACTGGTTCTGGTAAAACGAACACACTTTATTCGGCACTTCAGTCGCTTAACACGCCGGAAACGAACATCATGACGGCCGAGGATCCGGTCGAATTTAACCTGCAGGGCATCAACCAGGTTCAGATGAAGGAGCAGATCGGCTTAAACTTTGCCGCATCACTTCGGTCGTTCTTGAGACAGGATCCGAACATCATCCTCGTCGGTGAGATCCGAGACTTTGAAACGGCTGAGATCGGGATCAAGGCCGCACTGACAGGTCACTTGGTAT
>JBJMGN010000005.1:0-3007 GCA_045807885.1 Pyrinomonadaceae bacterium
TATAAATAGCCGGAAGCGTTAAAGCGACGAGAAGACGAATTTACGGAATTTACTGTGTCTGAATGATCAAAATCTGTCAATGAGCTTAAAGCCGGTGCCACGAAAGCTGTCCATTTCGCTCAATACATGGGTCGCCTCCGAAAGAGAAACGCAATTCGCAATAAGCTTTGACGGGTCCAATTTGCCGGTTCGTATCAACTCGAGCATTTCCGGGTAACGATGGGCCTGCATTCCGTGACTTCCAAATATTTCTAGTTCGCGGCCGATGATCTTGTCGACCGGAACCCGCGACAAATGCATCCCGGCGTCCATTATTCCAACCTGGATATGTCGGCCGCGTTTCCGAAGCGACGAAATAGAATTGATCAAGATCTCAGGATGGCCGAGCGCGTCGATCGAAACGTGGGCACCGCCGCTTGTCAATTCCACAACCGAAGCGACAGCGTCACCCATCGATGAATTAACAACTGCTTCGGCGCCGATCGAACGTGCAAATTCCAGTTTTGCGTCGTCGATATCGACTCCGACCACTCGTGCACCAAACGCCTTTGCGATCATGATCGCCGAAAGTCCAACACCGCCGCAACCATGTACTGCGACCCATTGGCCTTCTGAGACTTTGCCCTGATCGACCACTGCCCGGAACGAAGTCGCAAACCGGCAGCCCAAAGATGCAGCTGTGACGAAATCGATCTCGTCTGACAGGCGGACCAAATTATTGTCCGCATATTCGATCGCGACGTATTCGGCAAAGCCGCCCCACGCCGTAAAACCGGGCTGGAATTGCCGGTCGCAGACCTGCTGATTCCCGCTTTTGCATTGCTCGCAAGTTCCGCAGCCGCAGACAAACGGTAACGTAACGCGGTCGCTCAATTTGAAATCTGAGACGTCTGATCCCAATTCCGCGATCACGCCGGCAAGCTCGTGACCCGGGACGTGCGGCAGTTTGATATCGGGATCATTACCCATCCAACCGTGCCAATCGCTGCGGCAAATGCCGCACGCCTTTACTTCCAGGACGACGCCGGTTGGCGAAGGCACGGGGTCAGCGACCGTTTGAATTGTGATCGGCCCCTGGAACGCTTCATAAATGGCTGCTTTCATTTCCTGCGGTCTCCTACGAACTCAGCGAGCCCTGCGTTAAGAATTCGTATTTCACGCACCGTCGCAAAGCACGCAAAGAGATCAAGGGAGTTTACGATTTTCGCTTATTTTTTTCGAGGATGAGACTGAGCGCGAGGGTTTTGTTGCGAAGCTGTTTGTCGAGAGCTTCTTTTTCCTGAGGATCGGAAACGACACTTAATTTTTCCCGGAGGATCGCGATCTCTTTGAGCCGCTCAACTTCTTCAGGCACGAAATCGTTCGATTTAAGGACCGAAAAGCCCATTCGAACGTCCTCAGGCGTGTTGAAATAGTCGTCGAGGTTCAATGGCTTTCCCTTTCCTTTCAGGTTGTCGAACTCGCCGCGTGCCATGCCTTCGCGGATGATCTGCTCGATTGCGCTTTCTATAGACATATCCCTAAGAGTTCATACGAATTATTGCTTGACAGGTTTTAAAAAAACATCGACAATTCCTCTAAATTTCAGTTTACAGGTATTACCACATCGGGGCAGCGGAACTCCCGCCCTCGAACGCGATAGATCACTTTAATCTAAGGAGAATTAAAATGAGAACATTGTTCGTTGCCGTTATCGCTGCGTTGTTTTTCGCCTTTACCGTTGTGGCCCAGCCTACCGCGACGACTGGCGCTGCGACCGCAACAAAAGCTGCCGAGACCACAAAGAAAGCGCCCGTTTTTCGACCGACCAAAGACCAGATCAAACAAGGCCAGGCTTTCTTGAAGGATAAAAAACTATATGCGGGCGAGGCGACCGGCGTTTACAACGATGAAACTCGTGCCTCGCTGAAGAGCTATCAGAAAGCAAACGCTCTCGACGACAATGGAAAGTTTGATAAGGCGACGCTCGAAAAGATGAACATCGCGCTATCGGAAGGCCAGGGCGGCAGCTCGACTGCAAAGGCAGCGACCACGAATTCGGCGTCAATGCAAACCACCGCTTCGACACAATCAACTGCGAACACCGCAGCGGCGACATCGAGTCCAAAGAAACCAGCACCCTTCCGAGCGAACGAGGAACAGATCAAGGCCGCTCAGAAAATATTGATCGACGGTAAAATATACGCCGGTGAGCAAAGCGGCAAGCTCGATGACGCAACCCGCGACGGACTGAAGAAGTATCAGGACGCGAACAAACTTAAGGTGACCGGCACATTGAATGCGACAACGTTAGAAAAGATGGGGATTGCGCTGACCGACGGCCAAAAAGCAAATGTCGCGGCTCAAACAGCGTACGATGCGAATAAGAAATAAACAGTAAACAGTTTTTTATCGGCCGGTGCGACACGACGTACCGGCCTTTTGTATTTTTGGCGATTCGCCGTTATTTTCTTGGAATATGAAATATCTATTTTTAATGCTCGCTACGTTAGTATTATTTTCCGCAATGACGTTCGCTCAGGAAAACGAGATCCGAAAGGTAATGGACGATCAGGCGGCTGCGTGGAACCGCGGCGATCTTGAAGCTTTTATGCAGGGATATTGGAATTCCGAAAAGCTTGTCTTCGTCGGCTCCGAAGTGACCCGCGGCTGGCAGCCCACTCTTGACCGCTACAAAAGAACCTACGGCACTCGCGAAAAAATGGGTGTTCTCACCTTCTCGGATCTCGAGATAACGCTTCTTTCGAAGGACGCTGCAGTTGTACTCGGCAGTTGGTCGCTCGCCCGGGCAACTGACAATCCTCACGGCAAATTCACTCTCGTTTTTCGCAAATTCAAGGAAGGCTGGCGGATCGTAATGGACCACACTAGCTAGTTCGTCTGTTCCCGGTCATACAGGTTGCCGGGTCGTGAACTGCCAAGATGAACGGGACAACCGCATCAGTGTCGCATATTCCGATCCTGACGGAAACACTTACGTTTGTGAACTGACTTTCCGAAAATAGAA
>JBJMGN010000006.1:0-7688 GCA_045807885.1 Pyrinomonadaceae bacterium
TAGCAGAAACGCGGCAGTCAGGAGTGTGCAGAAATACGTCTGGGACAAACAGCGGCTTGTCGCCATAATGAGCGACACGCACAGCTCAGGTCATTTGAAATGTTGGGACGCTTTTTTTCAGACAGCACCCTCAGGCAAAAATGCAAGAGTGGTAGAGGGTGCAATAACATCCTGGGACACTTTTAGTTTAGGTGTAGCGGGCGGCAGAGACGCACCTGGAACAGTGGGACATTTTGGGACAAATGCGAAAGTAGTGTCCTAACTCGACGTAAGTTAGGCGAGAACGTCGTCAATCCAATCAGTTGAATTCCTGGGACACTTTTGCGGAAGCCCGCACAATATAAGGGCGAAACATTTTGTGACATTTCGCGACTTCCGTCGGCAAAAATTCCTGGGACATATTTCCGCTATCAGTTCTTCAGGCTCGCCAATAGCTTTCCTAGAAACTCGTTGATCTTGTTGTTCTCGATCCATCGGACGACAACCACGAGATCATTTTCCGGATCGACGTAGATGATGTTGACTCCATTTCCCGTGTGAACAAAAGCCGATGCAGGTGCATTAGGATAGAGCTTCTTGTCTGTGTTCAGGAACCAGTTCATAAAGCCGTAGGTCGGCTGAACTGTTGTCGGTGTTTTCGCTTGCCGGATAAATTCCTGGGACAATAGTTGTTTGCTGCCCCACTTACCGCCGCGTTCAGTAAGCAATCCAAATCGAGCCATGTCGTAAGCGTTGATGAACATTCCGCCGCCCCAATGTCCACCTCCGCTTACCGATTGGATCACCTGACCGTCGATCACCACAAAAGAATTTTCATATCCATACCAACGCCAGGTTTGGGACGCGCCGATCTCGTCCATGATATTTTCCTTCAAAACTTGCGGCAACGGTTTTCGCCAAACGTTCAAGGCTGCGAGGGCAAGAGCGTTAACTCGAACATCGTTGTATTCGTAAGTGGTCCCGGGCTCGCCGCGGACGCGGTTCAGCCACTTGCTTGAATCTCGATCGGGACGATCGGCCCAATCCGGTTTACCCCAAAGCGTCCCTTCCCAATCGCTCGTCTGGCGAAGAAAATGTTCCCAAGTGATCTTTTTGTTATGGTCGGTCGCGAACAGATCGATAAACGATGATTGGCCGAACCGTTCGGCCGTGTCATATCGCTGACCCGCCTGATACGCTACAACTGGCGACGAGTAATCGATCGCTTTATCCTGAAGACTTCGGATCATTTTTCGGTCAAAGGCGACACCTACAACTGCAGAAAGGAAACTTTTTGTAACACTGTGGGACATATCGACGCGAAGTGGTTCGCCCCACTCAGCGATCAGATAACCATTTCGGATCACCACGCCGGTCGCCTCGCCCCGATTTTTCGTGGGACCGATCAGCTCGCCAAAGGGTGCCTGTCCAAATGATTGCGTAAGCCCTAGCTCCTGGCTTCGCGGACTTTTTGCCTCGCTCGCAATTGCGAAATCGATCGCTTCCCTTAATTTTGCGGGATTTATTTTTGCCTGTTCCGGTGTGCGCTTTTCCCAAACACCAGACGACGGAACGTAATTACTTTGCGCATACGATGTAACTTTGTGTGCATTAAGAAGGAAGGCGACAGCCAAAGCAATCATTAGGATCTTTTGCATAAATTGTTCAAACGGCAGCGGATTTAGACCGTCAATAATAGAATGCTCACGTTCTTAACTCAAAACCGCGAACCTCAAACGAAGTCATGATTACTCGGCGTATTTCCATTTTATTCAAACTTGGTAGAATGAAATCAGATGTTGACCCGAGAGTTGGAAGAAACGCTGAGCTTTGCCGTCGACCAGGCGGTCAAGCACAAACACGAATACGTTACCCTTGAACACCTGCTTTACGCGTTGCTCGAAGACCGTGCTGCGCGGGAGATATTGTTTAATTGTGGTGCAAACCTAGAAGAATTGAGCCGTGCACTCGAGGACTATTTCCAGAATGTTCTCGAGAAAATGCCGGACGACGCAAAAGGTCTTCCAGAGCTCACGGCAACATTCCAGTCAACGATCAACTATGCTGTCCTCCAAGCCGAGGGAAGCGGACAATCTTCGGTCGACGGTGGCAATATTCTTGCGGCGTTCTACCAGGCTGAACAGAGCTATGCGGTTTTTCTCCTGCTTCAGCAAAATGTAACACGCCTCGATATCTTGAATTACATAGCACACGGTATTTCGAAAGTTGACCAAAGCGATCCGTTTCCCGAAGGCTTCGACGACGATGAGTTTCCCGGCATGGGGACGCGCCCTGCGGCAAAGCCTTTGGAAAGTTTTACAACTGAGTTGGTCGCACGCGCTGCTGAAGGACAGATCGACCCGATCGTCGGACGCGAAGCGGAGATAGAACGCACGATCCAGGTTTTGTGCCGCAGAAAGAAAAACAATCCTCTTTATGTCGGTGAAGCGGGCGTCGGAAAAACAGCGTTGGCTGAAGGCCTTGCGCTGAAGATCAGTCAGGGAAATGTGCCGGAAGTTTTGAAGGATGCGAAGGTTTTTGCGCTCGATATGGGCGCGGTGCTCGCCGGAACAAGATACCGGGGCGATTTCGAACAGCGATTCAAGGCGATCATCAACGACCTGAAAAAGGAACCGAACGCGATCCTTTTTATCGACGAGATACATACTATTGTGGGAGCTGGCTCGGTATCAGGCGGCTCGATGGATGCCTCTAATATTTTGAAACCGGCGCTAGCGGCCGGCGAGCTGCGCTGCATCGGTTCGACAACATTCGCCGAATACAAGGCTGCCTTTGATCGCGACCGGGCGCTCGCTAGACGTTTTCAAAAGATAGAGATTGGCGAGCCATCTATCGAAGAAACTTTTGAGATCCTTAAGGGCTTGAAGAAATTCTACGAAGAACATCACGGCGTGAGGTATTCGAATGAGTCGCTACGAGTAGCCTCCGAGCTTGCGGGGAAATATATAAACGACCGGTTTCTTCCCGACAAGGCTATCGATGTTATCGACGAAGTTGGTGCGTCCGTCAAACTTTTGCCTGCCAGCAGGCGGCCTAAAAAGATATCTGTGCAAATGGTCGAGAACACGATCGCACGAATGGCAAAGATCCCACCGAAAACAGTCGTCGCTGACGAGAAAGATCGGCTGAAGACACTTCGCGAAGACATAAAGAAATTCATATTCGGACAGGACGAAGCCATCGACCGGATTGTCGACGCGATACAGATCTCAAGAGCAGGTCTTGGTCATCAAACAAAACCAGTTGGCTCATTTTTATTTTCTGGGCCGACCGGCGTCGGCAAGACCGAAGTTTCGAAACAGCTCGCAGAAATTCTCGGCGTCGAATTTATCCGTTTCGACATGAGCGAGTATGCTGAACCTCATACTGTCTCCCGGCTGATCGGAGCACCTCCAGGATATGTCGGCTTTGATCAGGGTGGACTATTGACCGAAGCGATCATGCGAACACCGCATGCGGTTTTGGTGCTCGATGAGATCGAGAAGGCCCATCCCAATCTTTTCAATCTGCTTCTTCAAGTGATGGACTCGGCAACCCTAACTGATAACAACGGCAAAAAAGCAGATTTCCGAAATGTCATCTTGATCATGACAACAAATGCTGGCGCAAGAGAATTATCATCCGGCGGCGTCGGTTTTCGAAATAGTTCTGATACAAAAGGAAATGCTAAGGGCGTGATCGAGCGTACCTTCACGCCTGAGTTTCGAAACCGGCTCGACGCGTGGGTGCCCTTCAAAGCCTTAGGAGTCGACGAGATCAAATCGATCGTCGATAAATTCATCAATGAACTTAATGGGCAGCTAGCTGAAAAGAGAGTTCTCGTGCAGCTCGGCGAATCCGCTCGCGAATGGCTTGCGAAAAATGGTTTTGATTCACGTTATGGCGCGCGACCTATGGCCCGCTTGATTCACGAGAAAATAAAACAGCCGCTTGCTCATGAGATCTTGTTCGGAAAACTTGTCAACGGCGGTAGCGTGTCCGTTGAAGAAAAAGATAGTGACCTTGTTCTGAATTTCTAGAGCGTTCAACCTAATTTCTCGAATAAAAAATGAAAAGGCCCGGCGAAAGTCCGTCGGGCCTTTTAGTCTACAACTGAATTAGATTCAGCTGAATTTATTTTTTCTTTGCAACTGCTCTTTTCGCGACTGCTTTCTTCACGGCCGCTTTCTTGACTGCTCCCTTAACGGCGGCTTTCTTAATTGCGCCTTTTACAACCGCTTTCTTGATAGCATTCTTCACGATTGCTTTCTTGAGCGCGTTCTTAACAACCGCTTTCTTGAGCGCGTTTTTCACGACTGCTTTTTTTACTGCTTTCTTAGCAACTGCTTTTTTTACTGCTGCTTTTGCTGCTGGTCTTTTTGCTACTGCCATAAGATTATCCTTCTTCCTTTTTTTCTAAATTTAGTTTCGAGGTAAAACGTGAGTAACCGATTAATAACGTATCATAACTTTTCAAGCGATGCGCAAGTTTTTTTCCACAGCAACGAAAGTTTTTTCCACACAAAGTTCTGTAACCGCCGCCGTTTTTTCATCGTGATCGCATTTGAAAACGCGCAGTAACTTGTTTCGACGTTGGCAATTCAATTTCGTTTTGACGAAATAAAAATGTCTTCGATCGTTACACCTCATCGCTAAACGTTTCGTAGCGTCGAAAATTCGATCACTCTGATAAATAAATCTTGCCAACGTCGGCGACCGATAGTCGTTCGTTTTGCTAACGAGCTGTTTCGCGACTAGAATTCGTTTGTGCAAACAGATGTTCTCATCATTGGTGCCGGCCCAACCGGTCTAGCGCTTGCGTGCCAGTTGATTCGCTTCGGCGTAGACTTCATTATCATCGACAAAAACGAAACGACCACGCCACATTCCAAGGCAATTGGTGTGCAGGCTCGAACCTTGGAACTATATGAGCAGATTGGACTTGCAGATCCGTTAATAGCACTTGGAATGCCTGCGGCAAAGGCAAAAATGTTTGCCGGCGGGAAAATGCGCGGCGAGATTGAATTCGGAGCGCTGGGAAAGGGTATGAGCCCGTATCCGTATGTTTTGTTTGTCGAACAAGGAAGACACGAGTCTTTGCTCCACGATTTCATCAGTTCAAATCACCAGAAAGTTCAATGGAAAACCGAGCTGGAAAGCTTCAGTCAAAACGCGAATGGCGTTGCAGCACGATTAAAAAATTCGATGGGCGAGATCGAAACCATCGATGCCAAATATCTTGTTGGATGCGATGGAGCGAAAAGCTTGGTTCGACATTCGCTCGGTCTCAAGTTCGAAGGCAGCACGTTCGAAAGAATGTTTTATGTTGCTGACGTGCAACTTGAATGGAATTACGGCCACGATGCCCTGCAAGTTTTTTTGATGCGAAACTCACTTTTAGCATTTTTTCCGATGACGGGCGAAAAACAATATCGGATCGTGGGAACGTTCCCAGAAGAGTTTTCGAAGGATGAAGGCGATATTCTTTACGATGAGGTCGAAGAACAAATTAAGCAAGATACAGATCTCGAACTCGACATCACGCATGTCAATTGGTTTTCAACGTATAAGGTTCACACGCGACATGTAAATAAGTTTTCCGAGGGCCTGTGTTTTCTTGCGGGAGACTCAGCGCATATTCACACCCCCGCAGGTGCACAAGGAATGAATACCGGAATTCAAGATGGCTATAATCTCGCATGGAAACTTGCTTATGTTTTAAAGCATAGCTCTGCCGACAAACTCCTTAACTCTTACAATGAAGAGCGCCTGCCAAATGCCGAAGCATTAATGCAAACAACGGACCGTTTCTTTAACCTGGCTGCTGGAAAAAATCCCATATTTGCATTCATACGGCTGTATATCTTTCCCTATATCGCCCAGTTTCTTTTCAGTCTGAATGTTGTGAAGCGATTTGTCTTTCCGCGCATTTCACAGATCGCTATCAACTATCGCGGAAGTTCGCTGGGAAGGACGACCGGCACTTTCAAAATAAAAGCGGGTGACCGAATGCCCTGGTTTGAGATTCAGGGGAAAAGCATTTATGACTTTCTGCATGAGCCACTTTTTCATCTGGTGATTTTCAGCAATGGCAATACGCCGATCCCGCCGCTGTCGGATAAGTTGATAAGTGAATGGAAAGGAAAGATCGATTCCCACTTCTTTACGCTGGATCCCAAAACCGCGGAGATTTTTGGCACCACCAAACCGTTTTATCTCATCCTTCGTCCGGACAATTATATTGGCTCGATCTCGGACGATTTTGCACCCGCGGCGGTCGGGCAATATCTCGCGCGATTCGGTTAAGTTTTCAAAGATCAGTTTCCTATCGGATCACCCGGCGGTGTCGTCAGCGGCGTGCTTTGCTTACGCGGAGCATCCGGCCGGGTTAGAAAACGATCGATATCATCGACCGTCACACGATAATGCGCCGCCGTTTCACCTGTTGCCGGTGTGCGTCGTAATGTTGCCATTAGCGATCGAAGCGATTCGGTCGCGACGGCCCGCACCTGAGCCTGCGCACGTTCATTTGCCGCTAGGTCCATCAGGCGGCCGACGACCAGGCTTTGAACTGCCCGCTGAATGATCGCTTGTTCCGTATCGGCCGAGATAGGTGCTCGCCATGTGACGCGCATCAATGCATCCACGACCTCTCGAAAATGAGGACTGAGTTTGTTCCTTGAATTCTGAACCACCATTCGTGCTGCCCGGCTCGGTTCGAGCAATCCGCTGATCGTCATATCGGCGGCAATCTCGGCGGCACCCACGGGATCGAAAACGGGAGAGGTTCGCTTTGCAAAAAGTTCTGATCGCCCGGAACCATAGCCGTATGCCGTTGGCGGCATCATTTTTAAAGTGTTCTCCGGGATCGTTAATTCAGAAGCGCGGATCGTCTCTAATATCACCTCGAGCGCCTTTCTTTGAGTATCCGGCGAAACGTTTTCCGTAACCCGCGATGGGCGCGGGCTGCCGCCCTCTCTAACTGCATAGGTGTAGTAAACTCCGCCGAGAGATTTGATCGCCGCTGTCAGTTGATATCGATGGTGCAGGTAAAGCGGAAGGAATTTGTTCTCAAGCTCAGACATCGGAGCGCCTGTAGGTATGTTCTCGATACTGAACTCGTTCAGCCCAATCCGGCGAACCTGCATTTCGTGTTTGAGCATCGCGACAGGATCGCTTCCGTTGTCCCACAGGTTTGACAACGGATTTGCAGCGTTCGCCGGCCTCGTGTCGCCGTCCGAAATGAACAGCATTCCGTTTGCAATACCTTCGTTAACGATCTTCTGAAGTTCAGCGTTCTCGTTGGCAGTCGGAGCAAACTGCTCATAGGAATAGCGCACCGCGAATTTGTCGAATGGTCCGATACCAACGGCATATGCATTGGAGAGATCTAATTTGCCGTTCTTTATCTCAACCATCGGGGCCGGATAGTCCATTACGGACCCGCGGCCGTATGTGCTTGCCGCAAAGTTATGCGCAAATCCAAGGGTGTGGCCCACTTCATGAGCCGAAAGTTGACGGATCCGTGCATATGCCATCGCGGTTACCTCGGGCGCCGAGTTGTCTGCTGCGAGGTAATCCACGTCAGGCATAAGTCCAAAATCACAAGCGACGCTTCCGCTCTTGTATTGCGGCGACATTCCGGTTCCGAGGAGAAAATCCTGTCGCGCACGCTGCGAATCTAAAGTAACGTCGCCTTTCAATATCTC
>JBJMGN010000007.1:0-3189 GCA_045807885.1 Pyrinomonadaceae bacterium
TGAACAAATGGACCGCCGCGATGGCGTTGAAACCGCCCGGCTCGATGGCAACTCTGTTCACGAAGCATTCGTCGAGGCGGCATCGATGGCAAAGATCGCTTTCGCGGTCAACACGATCGTGGATGGTGGTGGTGCGGTTACCGACGTTTTCTGCGGAAACTGGAGAAGCTCGCACCGGGCGGCATGCGATGCTTTCGCCGAACGGCACAATGTCTCGATTCAGGAAAAACGCGAACTTGTCATTGCAAGCTGCGGCGGATACCCATTCGACATAAACATGATCCAGGCACACAAATCGCTGGAGGCCGCTTCGAAGGCTTGCACTGATGGCGGGACGATCGTGTTGCTAGCGGAATGTCGCGACGGACTCGGGCGTGATGATTTTTTGAATTGGTTCGAAGCCGATGACAGCAACGCGCTTGCAAAAAGGCTATGCGAAAAGTATCAGGTCAACGGGCAAACGGCATGGAGCTTTCTTAAAAAAGCGGAACGCTTCCGTATAGCTATGGTCAGCTCGCTCGATGAGGGTACGATAAATAAATTGAGGTCGAAAAAATTGCTTGCCGGTGATGTCGAAACGTTAATAAACGAAACGACGCGCGGATATTTCATACCCAACGCGTCGAAGTTGTTGATCGAAACTAGCTCTTCTTGACTTCAAATGTTCGCGCGATCGAGTCGGTCTGCGGCCTGATCGAACGAATGCTGTCCTGAAAGCCCGTGAAGCGGAGCATATAGATGAAATCGCCGGACCGCAAAAAGTAATATCGCCCGCTCATCGGCCGACCCGATTGGACAAACTCGAAGTTAAAGACCGAGCCATTAAGCTTGCCGTTGAAATTCTCGTGCTTACCGGAAACATATCCCGGCTTGAACTGCAGTTTGTCTTCCTGGTCGCGGATAACATCCGCCATGGGCGTGGCAGCCGGCGTCGACAAACGGCGAACTTCAAGATGCCCGTCGTTGCGGTCGCCGAAAACGAACTCGACATTTCCGCCGGAAGCAGGTGTCTTTACAATCTTCCACTTCGCATCGGGTATCTGGAACGTGTAATCGACATTCGCATCGGCAAACGCGTTCGATTGAGAGAACGCTGAGACGGCGCAGAGCGTCGCGAGAAGAGCAATAAATCCAATACGTCGAATCATGGCTGTAAATTAAAAGGCTTGAGTCATCTTACCGCAATTTTTACGGTTTTCCGAGATATTTGATGTTTTCATTCACCGGAATGTTGTACAAAACGCTGAATCTCAAGGTCTTATGAATGAAACTATTTCGCCTAATCCAACCGCTCACGCATCTAAAGTTTGAAACGAACCAGACGTTTCAACGCATTACACGATTTGAGGTAACTCCTGTGCATTCAATTAGATATCGGCTTCGAAAATTGTCAGTAACTTCGGTGATAGCGGGCCTTCTTTTGCCCTCGCTAATGTTCGCCAACCCGCGGGGCGGCGACAAAAAGCTGACTGAAGATCAAAAGATAATTCACGTACTCAACCGCCTTGGTTTCGGCGCCAGGCCCGGCGATGTGGAAAAGGTGAAAGCGATCGGGCTGCAAAAATACATCGACCAGCAGTTGAACCCGGCTTCGATCGACGATTCGGTCGCAGAGTCGAAAGTTAAGAATCTCGAGCTCTTCAACATGTCGACTGCCGAGGTCTTTGCAAAATATCCGAACCCGGGCGCGTTGCTGCGGGCTCTGGAGGGTGGCAAGGCCGGGCAGCAGCAGCCTCCTGCAGACGATCAAATGACCGACAAAGAGCGACAGGAACGCCAGCAAAAGCTGCGGCAGCTCTATACAAAATACGACCTTCGGCCCGCTAATCAGATGCTCCCGCAGATCGTTTCGAATCGGGTGCTTCGCGCTGTTTATTCGGAGCGGCAATTGCAGGAAGTGATGGTCGATTTCTGGCAAAACCATTTCAACGTATTTTCCGGCAAGGCAGCCGTTCGCTGGTACATACCGAGCTACGAGCGTGATGTCATTCGAAAAAATGCGCTCGGAAACTTTAAGGATCTTGTTGTGGGTACGGCGCAGCATCCGGCGATGCTTTTTTACCTGGATAATTTCGAATCGCGTTCGCCGAATTCCCAGGGACAAGGAAACAATCGAAACGCCCAGCGCATTCAGGAGCTCATCCGAAACGGCGGGCAGCTGCCGCCACGGGCGCGAGAGCGGCTTAAGGACCAATTCGGGTTGAATGATGCCCAGCTTGATCAGCGGCTTAAGGAGATGCGAAATCAGCCCCAGGCTCAGCCGCAGAAGCAGAGGCCGCAGGCCGGCATCAACGAGAATTATGCCCGCGAGTTGATGGAGTTGCACACGCTTGGCGTCGATGGCGGCTATACGCAAAAGGACATCGTCGAGGTTGCAAAGGCATTTACGGGTTGGACGATCGCAGACCCGCGTGGCTATCGACGCTCAGCCGCGAACATGATCTCCGGCGACGAGAATCGACGACTTGAAAACCTGCAGCGTCAGGCTGGAATTCCCGATGATCTTGAGAGCGGCGAATTCTATTTTAACCAGCGGTGGCACGAGGGCGGAACAAAAACCGTTCTGGGCCAGAAAGTGGACGAAGGCGGCGTAAAAGATGGATTGAAGGTCATCGATATCCTTGTGAAACATCCATCGACGGCTAAATTCATCGCACGAAAACTCGCGGTGAAATTCGTGAATGATAACCCGGACGAAGGCCTCGTAAAACGTGTCGCCGAGGCGTTCACTAAATCGAGCGGCGATATCAAAACAACCTTGAAAGCCCTTTTCTCGGACAAGGAATTTTTTGCCACTGAGAATTACCGGTCCAAGATCAAAACGCCGTTTGAGTTGGCCGTAAGCTCGATCCGCGCCGTCGGCGGAAACACCAACGGCGGCCCGGCGATGCTTGCGATGCTGAATAAATTGGGCGAAGTGCCTTACGGTTATCAGGCTCCGACCGGCTATCCCGACACGGCAGAAGATTGGGTAAACACCGGTGCGCTGCTCGAACGTCTCAATTTCGCGATCGCCGTTGCGAGCAATAGGATCCCGGGTACGCGTGTCGATCTGAAAGCTTACGATGCGAAAGACAAGGCCAAGATCCTGGATAAAGCGATCGCCGAGATACTCGAAGGCGACGTTTCGGCCACGACCCGCTCGACACTCCAAAAACAGATCGAACAGCCGCTTCCCGAGGTAAAGGC
>JBJMGN010000008.1:0-6312 GCA_045807885.1 Pyrinomonadaceae bacterium
AAACCGGTCTATGAAGCTCTGCCGGGCTGGCAGCAAGATACGCTCGGCACAACCGATTTCGAGAAGCTTCCGGCAAATGCCCAGGCATACGTCCGTTTCCTTTCGGACCAGATCGGCGTCGAGATCGGGCTTATCTCGACAGGACCGGAACGCGACCAAACCATCATCCTAAAAGACTCCGTCATGGAAGGTTGGTTTAACTAAACATCCTAAACATCTAAACAATTTCTAACACCTCCTGCTGTTTGATTAAAGCTTCGGGAAGCAAATTAGTAGTTGACTACATAAGTGTTTGCTCATATTATGTAGGACGCTACATTATGAACGGCGACTTTCTAAGTGAATTAGGCCAGAACGCGGTAGTTACAAGGCTAAAACGCGTTAGCGATGCCATGTTGCACGACGGGAAGCGGATGTACAAAGAGCTCGGGATGGACATCGAACCGAATTGGTTTGCCATATTCAAGCTTCTAAAAAAGCACCAAAGGCTTTCCGTTACAGAGATCGCAGAAGCGATCGGCCTTTCACACCCCTCTGTCATATCGATCATCAGGAAAATGTCTGACGCGGGTTATCTTAAGGAATCAAGATCCAAAGACGACGACCGTAAACGCATTCTTTCGCTCACAGCAAAGGCGAATCGACGAATGCCCGAATTCGAACAGGTGTGGGATGCAGGCACGGCAGGCGTCAAACGGATGATGCACGACACGGATATCCTCGGGATGCTCGACGTGCTCGAAGAGCGGATCGCAGCAAAAGGCTTTCGTGAGCGAACGCTGGACGAACTGGCGAAAGTAAAGTCGGTGAAGATCGTCGAATTTGATGATAAATACGCGGCGGACTTCGGACGATTGAATTACGAATGGATATCTAAGTTTTATAAGGTCGAGGAGCATGACCACGACCAGCTCGACAATGCGAGGCGGTACATTATCGACAAAGGCGGGCAAATATTCTTCGCTATAGTTGATGGCCAAGTCGCCGGAACTGTAGCGATGATCCGCATGAATTACGAAGTGTTCGAGCTTGCAAAAATGGCTGTCTCGCCTGATTTTCAGGGGTACAAGATCGGCGATAAATTGATGAAGGCGTGCATTGAACTTGCCAAGAGTTCTGGAACGCCGTATATATTCCTGGAATCGAACACAAAACAGTTCGCCGCGATCAACCTTTATCGCAAGTTCGGTTTCGTCGAAACAACTCTGGACCCAAATTCACAATTCACGCGGGCTAACATTCGAATGGAACTTGCGGTGGGCCGCGTCGATATGTAGAATTTTCGTTTGTGGTCCGATAGCTCAGTCGGTAGAGCAAATGGCTTTTAACCATTGGGTCGAAGGTTCGAGTCCTTCTCGGATCACCAGTAATAATAGTAATTAGGGCGGCTGCCTTAGCCGCCTTTTCTATTTTTACTTCGGCCTCACTCCAAGAAGCGACTTGAAATTTTTCGTATTTCCCTTTATAGTGCCTCAAATAGTCAAAATGTGATCAATGCCGCGTCAAGCCCCCGTTGCGGACTCTGGATGGTAGTTAGAAGTTTCTAAACAGCATATAAAGGGGCACTATATGAATTTGACACGTCCAATACTAGTTTTGTTCGGGCTCAACTTCGTCGATGCGATCTTGACGATCATCTGGATCGAGACCGGAGTCGCGACAGAGGCAAACCAGTTGATGGGAGTGTTATTAAGTTTGGGAATCCTCCCGTTTCTACTGTTCAAAATTGCAATGGGCACGTTTACCGCGGGCGTGTTGCTTTATGGTTCAAGTTTTCGACTCGCGCGAATAGGGGTCGCCGCTGGATTGGCGACGTATGCATTTGCGATGTGTGCTCATTTGTTTACCGGTCTTGCCGCCTTTGGAATGCTTGCCTGATCCTTTCCACCTTTCCCCTCCAAATTATTGCCGTTTTAATGCTAAAGATCAGGAATCCAAGGCTTTCGGGTCGGATCTAACATTCGAAATGGTTAAGAGTGTCTGCACGATATCGTTATATTTTAATTAAAAGACTCAATCTGAGCCAGTAAAAATAAGGGACAACCGAGACGGCACGCTGTTTGCAAACGCCTCAGCAAGCGGCAACGCTTTATGGACGCGATCTCTTAATTGCGACGGGGGGCATAATGAAAAATTTTACGATCAAAGCAACGCTGGCGATAGTATTTCTTGGCGGGCTCATATTCACCGGAGCTGTCAGCACGGCATCGGCTCAGGGAAATAGCCAATGGGCACATGAAAAGAACAGGATCAGAAAGGAGCAAAAGGCACAGGAGCGATATTACCGGGTTTATCGCAACGGGAGTTACTACCAAACCGATAACCGTGGCGTGGACCTTTTGAGGCAGGCTGTAAGTGAAGGCTATCGTCAAGGATACCGGCAGGGCCAGATCGACAGGCGGTACGATCGTCACACCGGTTACAGAGCCTCGATAACCTATCGAAATGCAATAGGGGGATATCAGGACTATGTCGACCGCGGACAGTATCAGTATTACTTCCGACAAGGCTTTGAACGCGGCTACGACGACGGGTTTAGTTCTGCCTCAAGATATGGATACCAGACCGGCAGCGGCGTTTGGAATATTCTTGGAAACGTTTTAGGTTCGATCCTGGATATTCGACCTTACTAATAGACGATTGGATTCGGTTAAAGCTGCGGGACCTGGGCCCGCACCTTTTTGTGTCTGCGGCAATACCTTTCGTGTATTCATACGGAAATCTACGTGCATTGAACGAATACACGGCTTCGAATTAATTCGCCCTAACCGCTGCATTTTCGCAGATTATCGTCCTGGCATATTCGTTGCCTTTCAGCAGAAGAACGAGCCTGGGTGGTTAATAACGATGAAAGAAATCAGACAACATTTATTAGGAATACTTTTTTTGATCCCTTTAGGTGGGATGGTTTGGAGCGTGTCGGCGCAAACGGCTTCAAGATGGACCGACGAAAAAAATCAGGAACGCAACGAAGAAGAGACGAAAAGCTCGGCTCGCGAGACGTTTCGTGTTTACCGGGGCGAGCATTTTTATGTAACGGATTATCGCGGCGTGGAACTTTTGCGGAACGGGATAAACGAAGGTTATCGCCGAGGTTTTCTAGAAGGCGAAAAAGATTATCAAAACCGCAGCTACACAGGGTACCGGGCTTCTGAAACGTTCAAAGACGGATCAATCGGCTATAAAAACTATATAGACCTTGACGAATATCAGTATTACTTTCGGCGTGGATTCGAACTTGGCTATTACGACGGGTTCGACGGGTTCGTGCGGTATGGAAGAGTTTCCGATGGGAACCGAACCGTGCTCGAAAGCGTGGTCTCAGGTGTTCTCGACATCCGGCGGTATTAGTTCAATTGTGGGCCTTTTTACTTACCGCTGCCGACGATATAGCTGTCTCTGGAACGAACAAGCAAGTTTGGCCGGGTAACGCGGACCTTTATCTGTTTTCGTTGACCGGGCTTTCCGTCATCTTTGGGAACGTAACCAATACTGTACTGTCGTCGAAGCTCTTCTGCGATTCCTTCGAATGCTCGCGTCAAGCCGCCGGGAGTGGACTCCGGGAGAAAAACACGACCGCCGGTGTAGGCAGAAAGGTCTTCTACATATTTACGTCCAAGTGCGTAGTCACTAGCTGAGTTTCCGCGGCCAGTTGTGCTAATGGAAGGGAAGGGCCAATTTGAAGATGGCCACATAGGGCCGTTGCTGCCGCGATTTTGAGAGTAAGTATTGTAATAAATGCCAAAGATCAAAGCGTCGGACTCTTCCGCATATTCAAGGGTGCTGTCATAGGTTGCTTTTCTGGAAGTGGTATCCACCCCGTCGGTAAACAGGACCACAGCTTTTCTGCCTTCGACCTTTGACAGCTGTTTCCGCAGGGAAACATCCACAGCTTCGTAAAGCGAGGTCCCTGAGCCAAAGTCGGCCTTGTCGATCGCCTTAAATATCTCTTTCCGGTCCGAGGTGAAATCAGGTGTCCTAATCCTTACACTTTCTGAGAATTCGATCACCATCACGCGATCCTGCGGTTTAAGCTGATCGACAAACGCCTTTGCGGATTCGCGAATCTCGTCAATATGGTAATGAGTCGAATAACTTACATCGAGCAGCAAGATCACGGAAAACGGCTTATCGCTAGTCCCGAAATAAGCAATCTCCTGTTCGACCCCGTCTTCAAATATCTTGAATTCATTCTGCTGAACGTTTGGTATGTAAAGGCCATTTCGGTCAAAAACTGAGACGGGAATTGTAATAAGGTTCGTATCTACCTTAATGGCAGTTTCATCGTTTTCAACGACGGTTCCCGTCGTTTGCTGCGGTTCTGCCTTATTCGCGGTCGTATCGTTATTCGTCGAACGCATCGAAGGCAGAACCCGCGGCGGACGCTGTGGGTTAGGTTTTGTTTCTGAATAACTGTCTACTGTTTCGACTTTTGGCGTAGGTGCAGGGGCCGCGACTCGCCGCCCGGACTGGGCAATGCCAATCGAAGCGAGTAACGCGATGAGAACTAACGAAAGAAACGAACCCTTCATCCCAGAATGAACTTGTACAGATATATTACGTCTGTTTGATGCAAAAAAGTTTAGAAAAGTCGCCGTGTCTGGGAAAATTGAGCGAACTTTGTCCTATTCTATAACGTTTCGACGGCTCCGCCATAGAAAATATACCGGAATACCGGTCAGTGCAATTAAATAGCCGATCCCTGACGTCGCAAACGCCAGATACGCCAAATTAACCACTAGTAGTGCCGACAAAACGACAAAGATTACCGGTGCGAAGGGATATCCCCAAGCCCGATATGGTCGATTAACTTCGGGTCGTCGAAATCGTAATACGACAACCGCGAATACAGCCAAGGCGCCGAAAACCAATTCGACCGAAATAATATACTCCAAAAGCTGTGTGTATACGTTTCCGAAAACCGGCTCCGACGATCCTGCGGAATAGGTGACTGTTCGCGGCAGAACGAGCAACGATGCCCAGATGCCTTGCGCTGCCAACGCAACTGCCGGTACATGAAATCGGTTGGTGGTTCCAAGCGAAGAGAAAAATAACCGATCTCTTGCCATCGCGTAATATACGCGAGCACCAGCGAGAATTAGGCCGTTATTGCAACCGAATGTCGAGATCATGATCGCGACGGCCATAGCAACGGCGCCAGCAGGTCCGAATATATGCTCCGTGAGTGCGGTGCCAACCCGATTGTTCGGAGCATTTTGGATTTCCGCAAGCGGCAGCGTGACGATATAAGCTAGGTTCGCGAGAATGTAAAGAGCGACCACGATCGCACAACCGATAAACAACGCGCGTGGTAAGTTTCGTTGTGGGTTTTCGACCTCGCCTGCCGTGAAAGTAACATTGTTCCAAGCCGATTGTGAAAATAGTGGGCCGGTCATTGCCCGCCCAAGAACCAGCCAAAAAGCAAATATTCCCGCGGTCGCCGCAGCGGGCTGCGCCGAATCCAGGACCCAGCCGTTTGATGTGGGATTCCACCAATCCGAAGTGAACGCAGCTCCGCTTGCATTCCAACCAACAATTAAACCGAGCGCCACCAAAGCAAATAATGCGGCCGCCTTAGTAAATGTGAATGTATTTTGAATGAGCTTGCCGAGTTTCAACCCGCGAGTGTTTAAAAACGTAAGTACCACGACCAAAAGTATCGCGACCGATTGTTGAGTTGAAAGGCTGAACGCATAACTTCCGATAATGACGGGAGGAACCAAAAAACTGGTCCCGGATATGCCAGGGAAGATCACGCCCGAAAAATTTGCAAAGGCTACCGCGACCGCCGCGATCGTACCGGTTTGAACAACCAGGAATTGGGACCATCCAAAAAGAAAGCCGACGCCCGGGCTATACGCTTCTGAAAGAAACACGTAGGGGCCGCCAGCCCGAGGCATCATCGCTGCCACTTCTCCAAGGCACAAAGCTCCGCATATCGTCATTACCCCGGCCAATATCCACGCGACCAGCAGCCAGCCAGGCGAGCCAACCAATCGAGAGGATTCTGCCGAAACGATAAAGATGCCGCTGCCGATCATCGAGCCCACAACTATCGTCGTTGCATCAACCAGGCTTAGGCCGCGAACAAGTTGTTTTTCTTCGGGATTGTTTTCAGGTGTCATATCGTCTTTCAATTTGGCGAAATCTCAATGCCCTGATTCCTTAAAGTCTGATTTATCTCGGCGGCAAATTCGACCGCGCGAGCGCCATCGCCGTGAATGCAGATCGTCTCTGCTTTTATCGGGACCACAGTTCCGTCTGCCGCGACGACGTTCTGTTCTTGAACCATTCTCAGAACATGCGTTTTGC
>JBJMGN010000009.1:0-8021 GCA_045807885.1 Pyrinomonadaceae bacterium
CTTGGTGTCGACCGATTTCCAAAGATCGACCTGCCCACTATTTCTGTTTCTACAAACAATAACGGTGCGGCCCCGGCGGAAATGGAAACGGAGGTTACGGATCCGATCGAGGGCGCTTTGAATACAGTGCCGGGCATCGACGAAATGCGATCCTCGTCATCGCGCGGCGGATCGAATATCACGCTCACCTTCAATCTCGAAAAAAATCCCGACCAGGCATTTCAGGAAGTTCAGCAAAAGCTTTCGACGGTTGTAAACCGCATTCCCGAGGATGCAGATCCGCCCGTCGCAAGAAAGAGCGACCCAGACTCGCAACCGGTCCTAATGTACGCGATCAGTTCGTCGCGCGACGTGACCGAGTTGAGCGACATGGTAACCACGCTGATTCAAGAAAGGATAGAATCGGCCGACGGCGTCGGCGAGGTTATCGTCTTCGGGGGTAGGCCAAAGCAGATCAAGCTTTATATCGATCCCGACCGTTTGAAGGCCTACAGCCTCTCTGTCACCCAAGTCACTTCGGCCGTTTCGGCACAGAATCAGGAGCTGCCCGGCGGCACGCTCGTTGAAGGTGCAAAGACCGTCGGCCTTCGAACCATTAGCAAACTGACCAAGATCGAAGATTTCGGTGAGATCGTCATTGCGACCAAAAACGGTTTTCCAGTTAAGTTCAAAGACATTGGTCGGGTTGAAGCGGGTGGAGCGGACCCATCGAACGCGTTTTCGCTAGATGGACACCCCTCTGTCGCACTCGGCGTTCGGAAGCAATCGGGTGCGAATACGGTTGCCCTTATCAGGAATGTCAAACAACGGATGGCCGAGATAATTCCTACCCTTCCGGAGGATTTTAGGATCGCCGTCGTTCGCGACCAATCCGAGTTTATTGAGACATCGCTTCACGCTATCGAGGAACATCTAATTCTCGGAGCCATTTTTGCGGCAATCGTCGTATTTTTCTTTTTGTGGAATATCCGCTCAACGGTGATCGCCGCGCTTGCGATTCCGACATCTATTATCGCGTCGTTCGCCTTGATCGCGGCATTTGGATATTCCCTTAACCAAATGACAATGCTGGCGCTTACCTTAATGGTCGGGATTGTTATCGACGATGCGATCGTGGTGCTCGAGAACATTTATCGGTTCGTCGAAGAAAAAGGAATGGACCCGTTTCGCGCCGCGATCGAAGGGACTCGTGAGATCGGGCTAGCGGTCCTGACGACGACACTTTCATTGCTAGCGGTATTTATTCCTGTCGGTTTCATGACGGGCATCGTCGGCCGATTTATGTCTTCCTTCGGATTGACTTCGGCGGCCGCAATCGCGGTATCTCTTATCGTGTCCTTCACATTGACGCCGATGCTTGCAGCTCGCTGGATCAAGCGTCCGGAAGAAGAAAATGAATTTCCTGGAGCTGTCGGAGATCCGGTGCCGAACACACTGGACGATCAAGCGACCGATCGTTTGGCCCACAAAAAGGAAATCACGGAACATCATTCATCTAAGGCCGGCTGGTTTTATAGCAAGATCGATGGTTCCTATACCTGGCTTTTGCAACTCGCGATGCGATTCCGTTGGGCGGTCGTTCTGATCTGCATTGTTACCGTGATCTCTATCGTACCGTTGTACAAATTCGTCGGCATGTCCTTTTTGCCGGACGAAGATGAATCTATTTTCCAGATCAGCGTGCGGGGGCCCCAGGGAACATCACTCGCTGCCACTCAGTCGATCCTTGACCGGATCGCGCGAGATGTGCGTGAAAAGCTCCCAGGACTCAGGAATACGATCGTTAATGCCGGCGGCTTCGGCGGCGGCGGCGGCGGAAACAGTGGACAGGTGAGTGTAAGCCTTCTGCCCGTGAGTGAAAGGCGCCTTGGCCAGACGGAATTAATCGCGATGACACGAAACTTGGTAAGGCCTTATTCCAATAAGGATTGGCGGGTCAATGTTTCGGCATCTTCATCGATAGCGCAGGGAATCGGTCTAGGCCGCGGCGGCTCGGGTATCGGTTATTACATATCAGGCCCGGATATGGAAAGTCTTAATAATTATGCCGATCAGCTGGTTGCGAAAATGAAGGAAGATCCGGCTTTCCGTGATCCCGACAATTCCGTCGACGTCGGGACTCCCGAAGTTCGCTTTGTCATTGACCGAACCAGAGCGGCGGACCTGGGCGTGAATGCAACCGATATTTCGCGTGCATTAAATATTGCAGCGGCGGGCCAACGCGTTTCGACATTCAACGAAGGCACGAAACAATTCGATGTGGTCGTTCTCGCGGATGAAAAGTTTAGACGAACGCGCCAAAACCTGCAGAACTTCACTGTTTCGTCCACTACAGGTGTCCCGGTTGAACTCGATCGGGTCGTTACGATGCAGGAAGCACGGAGCCCATCATCGATATCTCGTCTGAATCGGCAGCGGGTAGTCACTATCTCTTCGAGTTTGCCGCCCAATACGTCCGAGGCAGATGCTCTCGCAAAGCTTCAAGCTTATGTTCGCGATTTAAATCTTCCACCTGAATACTCCAGCGGCGTACAGGGCCAATCAAAGGAACTTCAGCGGGCATACAATTCGTTCCTTCTCGCATTCCTGCTTTCGTTCGTTTTCATGTATCTGATCCTTGCGGCTCAGTTCGAATCGTTCATCCATCCGGTCACGATATTGTTGACGCTGCCGCTGTCCGTGCCCTTCGCGCTGATATCGACGGCGATAGCAGGACAGACACTGAACATTTTTTCGGCGTTGGGAATTCTTCTGCTTTTCGGCATCGTTAAGAAAAACGCCATCCTGCAGATCGACCATACTAATACACTTCGCTCGCGCGGCATGGCACGCTATGACGCGATAATCCAGGCGAATCGCGATCGACTAAGGCCGATCCTAATGACGACATTGGCCTTGGTCGCCGGCATGGTCCCGCTCGTGATCGGCAGCGGCGCCGGTGCTGCGACCAATCGCTCGATCGGCATTTTGGTAGTTGGCGGTCAAACACTTTGTCTCCTGCTTACATTACTTGCGGTACCGGTCTTTTATTCTCTCTTTGACGACGTGGCCGAAACGCAATTGATCAAGAGCACTTTCGGTCGGCTTTCTCCGGCATTTGCCAGGGTATTTGCTCCGTTTCACAGGATCTTCTCAGGCGGCTTCGGAACTGCAAAGCGGAGGGCCGAAGAAGAAACTCAACCCGCGGATGGTTAATATGATGAATTCAGCAATTCGTAATTCACGCTTAGTTACAATTGCCGCTTCAGCGGCATTGTTTTTTCTATGTACTTCGGTTTCGGCGCAGAGCGGACAGCCGTCTCCAACTCCAATCGCGACCCCGATTCCGATCCGAATAGCGACACCCTCGCCTGCAACCTTGCCGGACGAGCCGCCGCCCGTTGCGCCGAATTTTACGGCGCCAGCCCGGCCACTGCCGGGCGCTGAACGTGTCGGAGTCGATATCACGAACCAGCTGCCGTTGTCGCTTGAGGAAGCGATCCAGCTCGCATTAAAAAATAATAATGACATCGACGTTTCGCGCAATGACGTTCAGATCGCCGAATTCAATCTGAAAGGCGCTCGCGGCGTTTACGACCCGCTGATCGACAACCAGACGTATTACGAAAGCCTGACAACGCCGACCGCGTCACTGATCGGCGGTGCTGTGAACGGAGCTGTCACGCTCAAGCGGATGTTCAGCTCGACCGGTGTTTCAGGTTTCACTCCCAAATATGGCGGTTTTTACTCGGCCCGTTTCGATTCGTCACGAACCGATACAAGCAACACCAATGCGTTCCTTAATCCGCAATATCCGACCGTCCTAAATCTGGCGTACACCCAGCCCCTGCTTCGCAATTTTGGCATCGACAACAATCGCCGGCAGATCGAGATCGCGAAAAAGAACCTGAGCCTAAGTGATGCACAGTTCAGGCAGAAAGCCATCGATGTGATCGTGCTGGTCGAGCAGGCTTATTGGAACCTCGCCTTTGCGCTCCGGAATCTTTCCGTGCAGATCGACGCGGTCAAGCAGGCCCGTCTGCAGCTCGAGAGCAATCAGCGGCAGGTCGAGAAGGGAGCTATTGCCCCGATCGATGTGGTCGCAGCGACGGCTCAGCTCAGCAATTTCGAGCAATTGGTTTACTCGGCCCAGGAAGACGTAACACGTGCCGAAAATGCACTAAAAACGTTAATGCTTCCCGACCGGACCGCTGTTGAATGGACGCGGCCATTAACGCCGGTTTCACCAATCTCGCTTGAACCGCCTAAAACCGGCCTTGCGACCGCGTTAGCTGACGCCCTTAAATATCGTCAGGAGATAACCGAGCTAGAAGCACGAGCCGACATCAACAAGATCGATCAGCGCTATTTCAAGAATCAGACCAAGCCACAGATCGACCTTGTCGGCACATATACTTCTCAGGGCCTCGCCGGAGCCGAAACGGCCAACGGAACGGGCCGCGTCCCGACAAATCTTATCGGCGGCTACGGAAGTTCGGTCGGCAACCTGATCGCCCAGGATTATCCGTCTTATCGCGTGGGCGTGACGATCTCGCTTCCTTGGGGCAATAACGTTGCTGAAGCAAATCTTGGCCGGACACTTGTCGAAGGCGAGCGGATCGGGAACCAGCGTGCGCAGCAAGAACAAGTGATCGAAGCCGAAGTTCGAAACTCGCTTCAGGCTTTGCGTTCCGCGGAAGCTCGTCTGGCGTCGGCGGCGGCGGCCCGTGAATCTGCCGAGCAGCTTGCAGCGAGCGAAGAGCGACAGTTTCGTGCCGGCACGACGACCTTCTACCTGGTGCAGCAACGGCAAAATAATCTGCTCATTTCCCGCAGCCTTGAGCTTCGTGCTCAAACCGACCTGAACAAGGCGATCTCTGAGTTTCAGCGAGCGACCGGTACGACACTTTCAGCAAATAATGTGACGGTGTCTGGTAATCGTTCACTGAGTTTGAGCAGCCGCTCAAGCCGTGTTTCCGTAAATGCTCCGTTCTATGTGCGGGACACGAAATAAGACGAGTCCCACTATTTTGTCCTGTCGTTGTCCTGGCACTGTCCCGCGTCTGTCCCGGCTTTGTCCCGCACCTTAGCGGGACAAATAAATCTCGTAGATACAGCAGTTACAGTTAATTCAGGGGCGAAATTCAACGATTTCTAAAAAACTGCGCCACACGTGTGCCACAGCCAGGGGTCTAACTTGCGCTCCATGACTGCCGCCGTCCCGCTTTTTAGCCCTCCGTTACGGTCAGGCATCTGCAAGGTCTTTTAATTCGCCACACAACATTCAACACTCAATTCACACTTTCATTTGTCAAAGATCGAAAAAGGCCCCAGATCATCATTGATCCGTGTGTGCGAGAGTGTATCATAGATAGCACGATTTGGAAATGGATTTGTTTGTCCAAAAAAATTTCTTCGGTTGGGTTTACAGTGAAGCAGCATTGAAATAACATCCGAAACAGCTCGTCACAAATCCACTACATTCTCAAACAAATTGAAACTTTCTTTTCCAAATTTCGAATAAAACAGTTCGAGAATTATATAAGCGAGGAATCTATGACCCGTAAAACGAAACATTGGTTGGCTGCCCTTCTGGCGAGCTCGACGCTGATCGGTTTGGTTAGCGCTCAAGGTGCAAAACCGTCCGGCCTCAGTGTGCCTGTTACATATTACAAATTGCAGAATGGATTGAAGGTAGTGATTTCGCCGGAGACGAGTGCGCCGCTAACGACCGTCGCGGTCTATTACAATATCGGTTTTCGAATCGAGCCACGCGACCGTACCGGTTTTGCACACCTTTTTGAACACCTGATGTTCCAGGGATCCAAGAATCTCGGGAAGATGGAGTTCATAAAACTGGTGGAAAGCAACGGCGGCGTTTTAAATGGTTCCACGCGATTCGATTTCACTAATTATTTCGCCGTAATGCCGTCGAATAAGACCGAAACCCTTTTGTGGGCCGAAGCCGACCGGATGCGCGGGCTCGACATCAACCAGGCGAACCTGACGAATCAGCAAGGCGTGGTAGGCAATGAGGTAAAGGTAAATGTCCTGAATCAGCCCTACGGTTCATTTCCGTGGATCGACCTGCCGATGGCGGCATTTTCAAACTGGTACAACTCGCACAATTTCTACGGCGACCTGAAGGACATCGAAGCGGCGACCCTGGAAGATGCGAAAACATTTGCGACGAAATATTACCAGCCGCAAAACGCCGTCCTCGTAGTTGTCGGCGACTTTGCCGAGGCCGACGCAAAACGGTGGATCGAAAAATACTTTGGCAATATTCCGTCGCAAAAGGCGGAGGCGCTGCCCGACCTTACCGAACCTCGACAGGAAGCAGAGCGGACGGTGACCCGCGTCGACAAGCTTGCCAAGCGGCCCGCGATCGCGTTCGGGTATCAAATGCCGAAACGCGGAACACCTGAGTACTATGCGATGGGTCTGATCGATCAGATCCTGATCCAGGGTGAAGACAGTTTGGCTTACAAGGAATTCGTCAAGAATAAGGGTTATGCAGGCGGCGTCAATGGCGGTATCAATTCAGGGCTTGGGAACATGTTCAATTACAACGGCCCGATGTTGATGGATATAAGCATCATTCACGATGAAAAATTCACGCCGACTCAGATACTCGCGAGCGCCGACAGCGTGATCGCGCAGCTGCAGGAAAAAGAGGTCGATCAGGCAACGATCGATCGAGCGATGGTGAAACTGCGTTCGGGTTTGTACGACACATTGACCCAATTCGGCGGTTTTGGCAGAGCAGATCTGCTTGCAAGTTTTGCGCTGTTTGACGACCGGCCAGAGAACATCAACCAGATCGAAGCGAATTTTCGCAAAGTGACGCCTGCTCTTATAAAGAAGACGGCACAGGAATATCTTCGCAAGACGAATCGAACGGTCGTGATCGTCAACGTTGAGAAACCGGCAGCCGCGGAATAGGAAGGTGAACAAGTAAAAAGTAAAAAGTTAAAAGGAAAAAACATGAGCGTATTTAAGAATTCAAAGAAGACCTATGCGAGGCAAATTATTTTTGCCTTTTTACTTTTGCCTTTTGCCTTTGCCGCTGCTTCTGCGCAGAAGGAAACTCCGCCTGAGGGCGGCCCGCCAAAGGCCTTCGTTTTTCCCAGAGGCGATACTTTCGTGATGCCAAACGGAATGAAGGTCACGATGGTGCAGTATGGGTCGATCCCGAAGGTGGCATTTCAGGCGACCATATATTCCGGAACCAAAGACGACGCCAAAGGCAAGAAAGCGGTTTCGGAGATGACGGGTGCGATGCTAAAGGAAGGCACGAAAAACCGCACCGCCGAACAGATAGCGCTTGAAACAGCAAATATGGGCGGCAGCCTGAACACTTCAACCGGAACCGACAGCACAAACATCACCGGTGAGGTGCTGAGCGAATTTGATGTCCGTTTTGTCGATCTGTTAGCTGACGTGATCCTGAATCCGAATTTTCAGCAGTCGGACCTTGATCGCCTCAAAACGAACAAGCTCAGGGCGTTGACGGTCGCTCGGCAGCAGGCCTCTAATCAGGCATGGGAGAAGTTTCGGGAAATCGTTTTCGCCGACCATCCGTATTCACAGATCAATCCTAAGGACGAAGATGTCGCGGGCTTCACACTCGCTGATATCAAGGATTTTTATTCGAAAGGATATGTGGCAGGCAGGACTCATCTCTATGTTGTGGGCAGGTTCGATCCGGTTGCGGTAAAGACTGCGATCAATAAAGCATTCGCGGGTTGGGAGAAGGGAACCCCGGCCACGAGGAACGCCCCGAACGTGGTCGGCAGGCGTTCGCTCGCGTCGATCAACCGAGCCGATGCGCCGCAGTCGACTATCTATCTCGGTATGCCGGCGCCTCCGCCAAACGATCCTGATTATGTGAAATTTGTGGTCATGGACTCCATCCTGGGCGGCGCTTTCGGCTCGCGGATCACTTCGAACATCCGTGAAAACAAGGGTTATACCTACTCGCCCAACAGCTTTATCTGGGGAAGGTATAAAACCGGTTATTGGGTCGAATCGGCAGACGT
>JBJMGN010000010.1:0-3891 GCA_045807885.1 Pyrinomonadaceae bacterium
GTCCCGCAAATAAACCGCACCGAAGAAAGCCCGTAACCCCATTCATCCAGCGACTTCCGCGCCGCCTCGACTATCGCCGGATGATCGCTCAAACCAAGATAGTTGTTGGCGCACATATTCAGGACCTCGCGGCCGTTCACATCGATATGCGCATCTTGCGGTCCGTCGATCACTCGTTCATTCTTGAACAATCCCGCTTCGCGGATCTCACCAAGAGTGTTTTCTAAATGTTGTTGAAATTTGCCGTACATATTGTTGGAACGCGGACGCCCTCGTCCGCAGCGAACGCGAAGCGTTCGAAAATATTGTTCGCCATCGGCCTCATTGCGTACGAGGGCGTCCGCGCTCCGTCTAAATCTCCTCAAAATCCAAAACGACCTTCCCGCAATTTCCTTCCTTGATAGCCTCAAATCCCTTCTCAAAATCCTGATATGAATACCGGTGCGTAATAACCGGCGAGATATCGACACCGGTTTCGAGCAACACGCCCATCTGATACCAGGTTTCGTACATCTGACGGCCATAGATCCCCCTGATGGTGATCATATTGAAGATGACCGTCTTCCAATCGATCGGAAACTGTTCGTTCGGAATTCCAAGGAAAGCGATATGGCCGCCGTGGAACATATTCGCAAGCATATCCTTGAACGCGGCCGGCACACCCGACATCTCCATCCCCACATCGAACCCTTCCTTCATTCCCAATTCTTTCTGCACCTCTTTTATTGATGTCTTGCTGACATCGATCGCCCGTGTCACATGACCCATTTTCCGGGCGAGTTCGAGGCGGAACGGATTTATGTCCGTAATTACGATGTTCCGTGCACCCGCGTGTCGAGCCACGGCCGCCGCCATTATGCCGATTGGCCCCGCGCCCGTGATCAGGACGTCCTCGCCAAAAACTTCAAATGCGAGAGCTGTGTGAACGGCATTCCCAAAAGGATCGAATATTGCCGCGACTTCAAGATCGATGCCCGGTTTATGCTTCCATATATTTGTAACCGGAACAGCGATGTATTCTGCGAAACCACCGTTCGTATTTACTCCAACGCCGCGGGTATTTGCACATAGAGCGCGACGCCCAGCCATGCAGTTGCGGCAGCGGCCGCATACCAAATGCCCTTCCACGCTGACCAAGTCGCCGTCCTTGAAATCCAAAACGTTCGAACCCACATCCACGATCTCGCCGACAAATTCATGCCCGATCGTAGTGGGTATCTTTATGGTCGCCTGCGCCCACTCGTCCCAATTGTAAATATGCAGATCCGTGCCGCAGATGCCGCCTTTCTTGACACGGATCATCACGTCATTAATGCCGATCTCCGGCTCGGGAACATCTTCGATCCAAAGTCCGGGCTCCGCTTTGCTTTTAACAATAGCTTTCATTCGTTTTCTCGAATTGCAGGAACAAATTTGATGATAACAAATGGTCCGCTTACGGCGGAAACTGCCGCGCAAACTGTAAATTATTCACGCCATTCGGTATCCTTGCTATTTATGTCTGACGAGACAACACAGGTTGAAGCTGCCGGCAGCGAGTGTGACCGCGAATTCGCGGGTCTCGCCGAGGTGGATTTAAATGCAGTGGATCCGTCCAAGGCCGAAGAACTGCTTCGTATTCTCGGCGAGTTAAAGGTCCGGCATACCGGGAAAAAGTCGGCTGTTGCAGCGGCGAAAAAACTGATCGGCAGGGTCGCAGCGGAGAAACGCGCCGAATTTGGCCAGCTCGTTCAAACTGTAGAAAACAAGATCGTTTCGAAGATCGATGAAACCGAGACGCGTTTAAAGGAATTCATCTCGAAGGCGAAGACTGAACGGGAGCGGCTCGATGTCACGATTCCGGGCCGCCGGCCACAAACAGGCCATCTGCACCCGATCACGATCGTGCGTCAACGAATCGAGGACATTTTTGTCTCGATGGGCTATTCGATCGAAGACGACCGCGAGATCGAAACGGATCATTACAACTTCGACGCCCTGAATATTCCCGAGGGACATCCCGCACGCGAATCGCAGGATACCTTCTATACGACCGATGGCTTTGCACTCAGGTCTCAGACCTCGACGGTGCAAATCCGGGCAATGGAACGCCGAGGCGCTCCGATCCGCATCTTGGCCCCCGGCCGCGTCTATCGCCGCGATACGCCCGACATGACCCACACACCGATGTTCCATCAGCTCGAAGGGCTATGCGTCGACAAGGGCATAACGATGGCGCATCTGAAGGGAACGGTGACCGAATGGCTGCAGCGTCTGTTCGACAAGGACACTCGCACGCGTTTTCGCCCTAGCTACTTCCCTTTCACTGAGCCTTCGGCGGAATTCGATTTCTCGTGCTTCGTCTGTCACGGTTCCGGCAAGCTCGACGGCGAACGCTGCCGCCCCTGCAAAGGTTCGGGCTGGATCGAGCTCGGCGGCTCGGGAATGGTGCATCCAAACGTCCTTCGTGCATGCAATGTCGACCCGACCATCTATTCGGGCTTTGCTTTCGGCTTCGGCCTCGAGCGAATGGCCGCCCTCGTTTACGAAATCGACGACATCCGGCACATGTTCGACAACGATGTGCGGTTTCTGGAGCAGTTCAGGTAGCGGCTATGGCAGTTATTGCGTTATTAGGGGACTCCGTATTCGACAACAAGGTTTACGTCGGTTCCGACCGGGACGTCTCGGCTCACTTACGAACCATCGTTCCGGCGGATTGGACCGTAAACCTTCTTGCCGTCGATGGGAGCATGACGCAAACGGTTGTCAACCAGGCTGAAAGGATTACCTCGGATACGACACATTTGGTCGTAAGTGTCGGCGGAAATGACGCACTTTCAAATGCCGATATCCTGAATATGCCGGCCTCGAACGCCGCAGAGGTTTTGAATGAGATTACTCGGCGTTCTTCAGAGTTTGACCGCATTTATCAACAAATGCTGGACGGGATTTTGTCGCATCAGCTACCGATGGCCATTTGCACGATCTATTATCCGAATTTCCTGGACTCCAGGATGCAAAATATCGCTTCCGCAGCCTTGGCCAACTTTAACGATGTGATCGTTCGGGAAGCTGTTCGCCATGGATTGCCGATAATCGATTTACGGCTTGTTTGTGCCGAGCCCTCCGACTACGCGAACGAGATCGAGCCCTCAGGCGCGGGCGGACGGAAGATAGCTAATGCTATTTTTAAACTCATAAGCGAGCACGACTTTTCGAAGAAACGAACAGAAGTTTATTACTGAATAGTTGAATGAACATCAGCTACAACTGGCTAAAAGACCTGATCGATATTGATCTTTCCGCTGAAGAAACGGCGGCGCAGTTGACGCGCGTCGGGTTGGCGGTCGATGGCATTCATCCGCATAGAGACGATCATGTCATCGATATCGATCTCACATCTAACCGGCCAGACTGCCTTTCGCATCTGGGCGTCGCTCGCGAGATGAGGGTTATCACCGGTAGACAATTAAAGCCGGAACTCCAAAATGGCGAAGGAATAAACGTGCCGTACCCTGCGGTACTTTCTGTTGACATCGTAAAAATAGAAGATCCACGTCTTTGTTACCGGTTTACTGCTCGCATTATTCGCGGCGTGAAGATCGGACCATCACCGGAATGGCTTGTGAACCGGCTTGAAGCATTAGGCGAACGCTCGATAAACAACGTTGCGGACATCACGAATTACGTAATGCTGGAGCTCGGCCAGCCAATGCACGCGTTCGATCTCGACAAGCTCGCTGAAAACCGAATCGTTGTACGCATCGCGAAGGCCGACGAAACAATTAAGACGCTTGACGAGATCGAACGAAAGCTCGATCCATCGATGCTGATGATCTGCGACGCCGAAAAACCGGTGGCTGTCGGCGGCGTAATGGGCGGGCTCGATTCTTCGATAACAACCGAAAC
>JBJMGN010000011.1:0-5429 GCA_045807885.1 Pyrinomonadaceae bacterium
TTCAGGTTCATTTTGAACTCCTCGCAGCATTGCGACAAACGCAAGGCTCTCGGAATCCGGTGACCACCTGATCGTGTCGGGAAAATGAACCGCCATAAGGTCGGCTGTCATCTTATGCAGGAGCTTTCCGTCGTCACCATACATATCGAGGCGGAATTCAGACGGAAGGTCCCCAAGGCGATGATAAAGCGCCGCGATCCGTTTCCCGTTCGCCGAAGCAAACGTTTTGTCGAGCACTTCCTGGGCCCGGTTTTGATCGAAGTCAGTTTGAATTGCTGCATTGCGCTCTTCGGAAGCCGCCTTAACCGTTTCCGTTGGCGGCGGAACATCTGCTTCGTATCGATAATTGAGCCGAACGGCCGGAATCTGGCCAAGTGTGGTCGGTGAGTTCACAGGCTGCTGGACGTCGTTCGACCCGCAGGCCGTCGCCAAAAGCTGTAGCGAAATCGCAGCACTTGCGATCAGTGACCGATAAATATGACTTGTGGCCATTCTAAAGCTCGGCGCTCATATATGACTGATAAAGCGCTCGTTCCTTTTCACCTGGGCTTTCTGTTTTAACGATGCTGTACTCCCGCCGCGGGTCGTTTCCAAGCGTGAATTCCAGATCGCGCAGCTTGTCGAAACGAAAGATCGTCAGCCGGATCTTATCTCCCGGTTTTCGTTCGGAAATATAGTTCTGCAGCATAGTCTGATTTGCACGATATCCATCCACGGCCAATATCTGATCCCCGGTATTTAATCCCTGCTCGTATGCCGGTGTTCCCGCGGGAACAGTCCGCACATTAAGCCGCCCATTTTCGTCCGCAAGATTTGCACCAATGTACGCACGATTGCGCGAGCCGCCCGTTTCTTTTAGCTGCAGGCCCAGTCCGCCGAAGATCTGGTTGTAGTCGATTTCAGCTTCTCCGCGAACGTATTTAGCAAAAAACTCATCCAGGCTGCGCCCTGCGGCATTCTCCGCAGCTTTTTGCAGGTCCTGCGGCGTGTAATTCTTCCCTTTCTTGAAATATTCGTTATAAAGCGTACGAAGCACGTCGTCAAGCGACCTTTTCCCGGCAGAAGCCGTGCGGATCGTAAGGTCCAACATCATGCTCACGATCTTTCCTTTGTCGTAATACGAGATCTGATTGTTGACCGCGTTCTCGTCCTGCCGGTAATACTTGATCCAGGCATCGAAGCTTGCCTCTTCGAGACTGGTCTCAAACCGCCCCGGCTGTTCTTGAAGAGCCTTTATCCCCTCTGCTTTTTCCGACAGAAATTCCTTCTCCGTCATAAGCCCGGCGCGCCTCAGGAGCAGGTCTGCATAGTAATCGGTACCACCTTCGGCAAACCATAAGAGTCGCGTGTAATTCTCGTCTTCGTAATCGAAAGGTCCGAGAGCATCGGGCCTCAACCTTTTTACGTTCCAGAGATGAAAATATTCGTGTGCGACAAGTCCGAGAAATCCCTTATAGCGAGAATCCGGTTTGAACCCGAAGCGGTCGAACTGCAGAGCTGTTGAATTCAAGTGCTCAAGTCCGCCGCCGCCGCGCAGGTTCGTTATGAACGTGTAGTTCTCATACGGTAGTTCGCCGAATATTTTGTATCCCTCTTCAACGATCTTAGCGACATCGACGGCAAGCTTTTTCAGATCGTAGTTGCCCTCGCCTGACATCACGATCCGGTGCGGTTTGCCTTGTACTGAGAACGATATGTCCTGAAAGCTGCTTACCTCAAAAGGTGAATCGTAAAGAATGTCGTAATTCGCTGCTCGAAAGGTATTTTCGCTTCCCGCAACCGTCGGCAGTCCAGTTGCGATCCGCCATGTCCCAAAAGGTCGAATAGTAACGGTTGAAGCCGCCTTGAGTTGATCTTTGGGGAACATTAATAGAGCGGCATTGTTCCAAAAGGCATGCGCATCGTTCAGCTCATTGGTGCGAACCGTCAATTCGTTCGCGTAAACTCGGTAGGTTGCGACTATCTCCTTCGCGCCGGAGGTCCGTATTTGCCAGGTATTCTTATTGAGCTTCTGCCAATCGAGCGAGCTGCCTGACCCATTCTTAACCGCAAAATCCTGTACGTGGCGAGCATATTCGCGAACAAGATAACTTCCGGGCGTCCACACCGGCATTTTCAGTTCGAGCGAACCTGGCATCTGGCTCCAGCGAACTCGCATTTCTACTTCAAGCAGGTGAGTCGCCGGCTTAGACATAGAAACCGTGTACGCGATCTCTGGAGCGGCCGATTGCTTTGCGGCACCGGCTGGTTTTCCCTTCGGTGTCCGATTCTTTGCTGCTGTCGTTTCCTGAAACATAAAAACCAGCGAGAGAATAAAAAATGTGCACGAAGCCTTCGTTATAAATTTCCCCATAACTCTTCGAAATTGAATTTTAATTTTCAATTGGTATCTTACAATATACCGGCCGGAACCGGCTGTCCCGAAACTACCAGCGTTTCAAATGAACGACGAAACAAATATTACGGCAACCGAGGACAAATTTCTTACCCGGCCGCTCCTGATCGTTTTCCTCACAATATTTATTGACCTCGTCGGTTTTGGCATCGTTATCCCGCTGCTGACGTTTTTCGCCGAAGAGTTTCATGCGTCCCCTATCGACATCGGATTACTGGTCGCATCTTATTCTTTGATGCAGTTCATCTTTTCACCGATCTGGGGAAACCTTTCAGATCGCTTTGGCCGTCGTCCTGTCCTTTTCCTCACGATCTTCGCATCAAGCATCGGCTATCTGATGATCGGCTTGGCCGGCTCGCTTTGGATGATCTATGCAGGCCGTATTCTGGCCGGTGTGATGGGAGGAAACCTCTCGACCGCGCAAGCCTATATTGCGGACGTAACCTCGCGCGAGAACCGGGCACGGGGCATGGGTCTATTCGGAATGGCGTTTGGGCTTGGCTTTATCCTCGGCCCTGCCTTGGCAGGAATTTTAAGTAAGTTCGGAATGCGCGTTCCATTTCTTTTTGCAGCGGCTCTGAGCTTGCTCAATGCCGTGCTTTTGTATTTCATTCTTCCTGAATCACGGCATCCGCGTCCGGGCGATCCTACGACCGAACGAAAAAGCCGTTTTTCGGAACTGGCAAACGTATTCAAGAACCGGCGCTTCACGCTTGTGACGATCGAGTATTTTCTTCTGGTCACGGCCTTTTCCTTCATGACCACCGCGTTCGCTTATTACACGATGGTGAAGTTCGGTTACGGCGCTGACGGTACGGGCTATTTGCTTGCTTACGTTGGGGTACTGGCAGCCGTCATGCAGGGCCTTGTATTTGGACGGCTCGCGTCGAAGTTTGGCGAATCAATGCTGATCATTATCGGCAGTTTTCTTTTGGTCGTAAGCTTGATCGTTGTTCCGTTTATCGGTTCGGAGACGGGCGGTCTGATCGTTTTGTTACTTGGCGTTGCCGGGTTCGCAGTTGGTAACTCGATCGCTTCACCCGGTTTAACAAGCCTTGCGTCGAAGACGGCGGATGAATCCCAGCAGGGCCGTTCGCTGGGAATTTTGCAGTCGGCCGCAAGCCTCGCGCGAGTGATCGGGCCGCTTGCGTGCGGGGTGCTGCTGAATAATGCTGTTGGCGAGGTTGATGACGCGACACTTATCCGCACTTTCTGGACGGCGGCGGCGATAATGCTCGTTGCATTCCTAACTTCTCTTTATTTCTGGAAGGTTTATCCGGCGAAGGTAGTGGTAAATTAGCTAACCGCGCGTTGGCGATTTCGGCTGACCGCTGGGAAACCCAAAAGGAACGAGGTTCCCTCATCGCCGCTTTGCGCTTCGATCGTTCCGCCATGTTCCTGCACGATCCCGTACGTAACAGCAAGGCCGAGACCGGTACCATTGCCAACGCCTTTCGTCGTAAAAAACGGATCAAAGATCTTGCCCAAATTTTCAGGTGGAATGCCTTCACCGGTATCACTGACGGCAATGTGCACTTCGTTTCCACCGTTTGCTTTTGTTCTTAACGTGATCGTCCCGCCGCCTAGCATGGCATCGCGTGCGTTGAGGATAAGGTTTGTGAATACCTGTTGCAGCTTTCCGGCATTACCGAAGATACGTGCCGGAACATCTGAATAGTCTTTAACTATCTCGACATTCGATTTGCGCATTTGCGGCTCGAGCAGCTGAAGCGTATCGTCCAGAAGCTTGTTCACATCGATCTCTGCAGATTCGATCGCAGTACCGGTCCGCGAAAAATTCAAAAGGTTACCGACGATGTTCGACGCACGGTCGGTTTGCCGCTGCATTTTCTGAAGCAGCGCGTGCTTGGGGTCGGTTTCCGGCACCATTCCGAGGAGCATCTGCGTATAGCTCGAAACACCGGTCAGAGGCGTGTTCACTTCATGAGCTACTCCCGCCGCCAGCAGGCCGATGCTCGAAAGTTTTTCGCTCTGCTGCAGCGTTTCTTCCAGCTTCACTCGCGAGGAAACATTCTCAAGCACAACGATCGCGCCGGTTTGAGAGTTTGAAACCGACCTGAGCGGGGCAACAGCAACATTAAGAATGAGCGAATTTCCCGCAGCGCTATAAGTATGCAGTTTGTAAGCGTTCCGGATCTCGGTCAGGTGCCAGCGAGATTTACCGAGAATGTTCGCCAGGTTCAGGGCAAAGCTTTCATCGAAAATGTCTTCAACCCGCTTACCCACTGACTGCTCACGCGAAAGTTCCATCAACTCTTCAAACGTAGAGTTGCAGCGAGTAATGCACCCATCTTCATCGACCGCGAGCAGACCGACATTCACTGATTCGACGATCGATTCGTTGAACTCCTTTAACAAAGCAAGTTCTTCGGTTTGCTGCTGTTGTTCCTGATAAAGCCGGCTATTCTCGATCGCGACAGCAATGTACCCTGACACCGTTCGAAGGATCTCGAGATCTTCCGAAGATAAAAGCGATCCGTCGCTCGCACGGCCAAGACCGATCACTGCAACCATCTTGGAACGGACGACGCATGGGACGAAATAGTGAAGCTCGCTCCTATGCGGAGCGTGCCCGTTTGTTTCCGAAATTGGAGCTTCAGTATCGTTAATGTCGAATTCGTCGGCTCGGACAACGCCCTTGTCAGCAGATTTCTGACGTATCATGTGGCGAAAATCTGCCGGTACTTTGAATTCGTCACTAAGGCCCGCTGATCTCGCCGTGCGGAAATGGCCCGCGGCGTTTTCGTCTTCGATAAAGACGGCGACCTTTTGAACATCCAGAACCTGTTTGAGGCGGCCAATAAGTCCGTCCAGCAACGGCTCAAGAGCGGTGGTGGCCGAAAGTGTGCGGCCGAAATCGAGCAGCCCCTGGCGGAGGTCGTATCGTTCGCCATAGAAAAATCGGTTGGCGCGTTCCTGCAGATAGTTTTTCAGCGGTTCGCCAAGCATCACAATTGCGGCCATTGCAATGATCCCGATCAATGCACGCAGGACCTTTTCTGTCGTTGACAGG
>JBJMGN010000012.1:0-2777 GCA_045807885.1 Pyrinomonadaceae bacterium
GGCCATCTCGCCGAAGTGCGTGATTCTGGAAGATTCACGGGTCGGGCTAACATTTCGATGGAATTCGACACCATCTCGATGAACGGCCGAACCTATCGTTTCGCAGGCATTATCGACTCCGTGACTGCCCTGAACGGCGATAGGATCACCGTGAATAATGAAGGCTCGATCCGTGATTCCAGTCAGACGACCCAAGTCGTTACGCGTGCCGGGATCGGTGCCGCACTTGGTGCCATCATCGGCGCCATCGCGGGCGGCGGTTCTGGTGCCGCGATCGGAGCAGGTGTCGGTGCCGGAGTCGGTGCAGGATCGGTCCTCGTTACGGGACGCGATACCATCGAACTCGGTTCCGGATCCACGTTCAATATTACGGCGTACGCGCCGGCTGGCACTCGGATCGGGGCAAATTAACATTCGCTCTGAACAACACTTAAGAGGCGGGTTTTATGCCCGCCTTTTTTTATGCGCTTGCAGTGTTCGGCTCCTGCATTTTCGCGAACAGCTGATCGAGCTTTTCATAGCCTTCGCGAACGCCGCGTTCCATTCCGGATTGAACCATCCCATCGCGGTCGGCCACCGAAAAGAAGACCGATTGATGCACGAGTCTTGATCTGCCATTCGGCAATTCTTCGAATGTCGTTTTGCCCATGATTACGTGACCGCGTTCGGGGAGCCCGTCGAATTCGAATGTGCCGATGATGCGTTCGTTTTTCAGCACTTCGTGATATGAGCCAAAGAAGCGGTAGCTGTGGCCGCCGCGCGTGTGCGTAAATTCGAAGGTGCCGCCGTCACGCGCATCGAGCTTTTGGATCGACATCTCGAGATCGTTCGGGCCTACCCATTGGACGTATTGATCGGGGTCGACGTGTGCGTTGAAAACCAGTTCGCGGGGCACGTCGAATTCGCGTGTGATAAAGAGTTCTTGTGTGTTTGGTTCTGCGGTGACTACGGTTTGATTTGGCATGTGTTTTTCTCCTTTAAGTATTAGTGCTTGTGATTTTCGTTTTGCCCTCTCTTACTGCTGCGTGACTGGAGCAGCCATCGTCCCGATGGCCTTGAGCACGAAAGTGCGAATATTAGTTTGCTTCGCAAACCAGGCGAGCGGGACGCTCACCGCTCCAGTCGGTCTGCATCGATTTTCTTTTTCAGCATTGCTTCGAGACGGTCGTGGCGGTTTTGCCAGTCTTTTGTAAACAGCTGGATCCATTTTTCTAGTTCCTTCATAGGTTCAGGATTTACGTAATAGATACGTTTCTGCGCCCGCTTTTCCACGCGGACGAGGTTAGCCTCGCGGAGCACCTTGAGGTGCTGTGAGATCGCCGGAGGCGTTGACTTGAATTTGCTGTAAATATCTGAAGCGGAAAGGTGTCCGCTTGCGGCCAGCATCTCCATAATGTTTCGGCGGGTGGGTTCTGCCAGTGCAAGAAAAGCGTCCATGGATTGGATAATAAAGTAATGGCTTAATTAAGTCAAGACTAAAATACAATCAATACTTAAGATTCGTCTTCACGCAAACATTCTTTAAGCGCGGTTAGCGGTTTGCTCAAGATGTGGACGAAATATGGGAACAGATCGATTGGCTGCTGGGATTGTCCATTGATGCAAACAAATTAGATATCGGGAGAACTTCGCTTCGTGCCTTTATCGTATTTTTGATCGCTGTGTTGTTGATCCGGGTCGGAGACAAACGATTCATGGGGAAGCATACGGCTCTGGACGTGATGCTCGGCATTGTTTACGGCTCCGTCGCTAGCCGCGCAATAAACGGCAGCGCCCAGTTCTTTCCAACGATCGCCGCGTGCATTGTCGTTGTATTCGTGCACTGGGCATGCTCTGCTATCGCCTTTCGCTCGCATTGGTTTGGCGAAGTTTTGAAGGGAAGCGAAACTACCCTTGCAAAATCTGGCCGTCTCGACGACGAAGGAATGCGACGTGTTGATATCACAGTCCACGACCTCGAAGAGGCGATGCGTCAACATGGTCATGAAGCCAATCTCGATAACCTTGAAGCGGCTTATCTGGAACGGAACGGCAGCATCAGCGTGATACCCAAGAACACGGAAAAGAAAACGCCAAGCAACCAGCCGCCGCAGGCTGATTAGGTCAGCCAAGCGCAAGGCGATCTTAGAAACCACAGGAGAAATACCTCTTCTGATTCAACATCTGCACGGCGAGCGAGACGGCGTCGACCTGGTCGTCGTTGGCGGCATTCGGAAAGGAGCAGACCTCGTCGAGAAAGTCTCGGTTCCATGCTCCACGGATCAAGATCACCTTGCCTTCCTCGGCGAGCGGCGCCCACGCGAGGGCACGCGTTAATTTATCCGTCTCAACTTTGACGCCGCGGAGAAGGTAGCCGCGAATCGAAGGCTCACGTCTCAGGTCCTGGATCAGCGCCTTTCCATGAAGGGCCTCTTCGATGCCGTGTTCGGTGTCCGTCTCAACTTTCATTCGCTCGATGATGTAGCGCCGCTGTTCTGGATATTCGAGGCGTTTGCGGAATCCGCCGTCGATGATCAGATTGCCTTCTTTGTCCAACGCACAGCGGAAACTTGCGGTATAACAGGCGGTCGTTTTCGTTGAAATTGCGAGGTCGTATCCGCGTTTCCATTTCAGACCTGCAGGTGCATAGGGAAGGAACCGCTTGAACCATTCGCGTTTGAACGTGCCGCCGCCCGAAGGCGTAGGCCGCTGTTGGTAAAGCGCGGAGAAAGAATAGGTGCCGAGCTTTCGTCTCAACTTCTCAAGTGCTTCGAGGTCGAATCTCTCAGGACATAATG
>JBJMGN010000013.1:0-10279 GCA_045807885.1 Pyrinomonadaceae bacterium
CTCGGCGACCCTATAGGCCTTTTCGTAATATTCACGCGCCTGTTTCAAGCGACCTGTTTTCTCGTAAGCGGTCGCAAGGTTATCGAAAGGTCGTGGCAGCGTTGGATGAATCTCGGTATTTCGTCGAAAGACGCGTATCGCCGCATCTTTCTGATCGTTCGTCCACAATTCATAGCCGATCGAGCTTAAAAGTCCCTCCGATGGCAGTACACTAAAACCGAGGTGCGCCGACAGCAGCCGAAAATGGCTTTCGGCTTCATCAAGGGTGCCTATCTGCTTTAGTGTCCAACCTTCGAAGATCTTTCTAAGTCCTGCGTAATAGGCAGGCAAAACGACCGAACCATGATTTTCGTCTTTGAACTGGCGAAACTCGACATCAAGATCTTTGGGTTTCTCGCGTTTAATAAGAGCTTGAAAAGCGTTAAAACTCTCGACATATTCGGGCTCGTCACCAATGCTGACGAACATCCGTTTTTTCCACTCACGATCTATTTTGAAAAGCGCCTCGGCGCGTTTGATAACGTATTTGTTATCCCAATGAAGAACCGGGCTTGCCGCTATGTACCCGCTGAAAAGTTCCGGCTTTTCGGTAAAGGTGTACATGACAAACAAGCCGCCCAGGCTGTGGCCAGCAAAAATGCGGTAGGGTTGCGTTCTGTAATTTTTATCGACGAGCGGGAGCACTTCGGTTTCAATGAACTGTAAGAACTTAGGCCCTCCACCGCTCGACTGCCGTTCGGTCGAGGTCGGAGTCAGGTCGCGAACGCGGTTGGTATTTTGAATTCCGACGAGGATCGTTTCCGGTATCTTGCCGCCCCATGCCTGTTGCTCAAGAATCCCCGCCATCATCGCGTTCTGGGGCTCATGAGCATCGAGCATCAGCACAACCGGATACTTTGCATCAGACTTTTCGTACGTTCGCGGCAAGGTCACCAAGACGGTCCGCTCTTCACCGAGGGTTTTTGAGACGAACGTGTGTACATCATGGATCAGGCCCGCGGCACGCTGGACACCGGAGGCGTCTGCTGTCGTTGACCGCTGGGCGAAAGTAACGCCGAAAAGAATCAACCAGGCGATTAAAAGTATTAAGACTTTTTTCATTTTTTCATCGCTGTTTTGTCATTCACTTTTTCGGCAGTTCGTTCAACACGTCGGCAACCAATCGCCACCTAGAATTACTATCTTTTCTCCAGACGTGAACGTAGTAGCCGGCGATCTCCTGGCTTTCGCCTAAACGGAAACTACCGTATGTAAAGGCCACGTCTTTTGACGCAGATATTTTTCCGCCGATCGTCTTGTACAAGAAGGAATTCGTTTGTTTAGAAAAGTAGGCGTGAAGTGCGTCTTTGGTCGTGATCGGCATTTGGCCATTTCGGTGGACACGGAACTCGGGGTCGAGAAATGCGTCGTATGCTGCGGCCATACCGTTTTTCTCGATCGAAGACGTCAATGCCGCGTCGACTTCAAGGAAATCAGGACCGGAAGATTTTCCGGCATTCATCAGTCTGATGCTGTCTTTTTTGCTCGCCGCCGCGAACGGAGTATCGATCGAGGCAACCGCCTCAGGAACTCCTACACCCATATCGACGACAACTTTCCACGAACCGTCGGCTTGCTTTTGCCAAACGGAGAAATACATTCCGTGACGCGGCGGCCTGGGGTTCGCGCCAATGTCGGTATAAAGCACGGGGCCGGTCGTGTAGCCAAGATCGCCGGCACTCGAAATGTCGCCGAACATCGGAGCCCAGTTAAAGATCACTTTCCGGGGGCCTGCCGGGGCGGGCGACTTCTGAAGCTCTTCGCGCGTTCGCTGCGGATGCGGGGCAAAGCCGATTCCATCGTCGGCAAAATATTTAATGAACCCGTCGCGGAAGCCGATCTTCACGGTCTCAGCGGCAAACGCTCGTTCGGCATTGGCGAGATCTGATAGTTCTTTACTAACTGTTTGGGCGGAAATGGCTAAAGCAAAAAGCAATGAAATAATTCCCGCCCTTACGGTTCGTTTCATAACTTGCTGTCACCTTTTCGCGGCAATCTTTCGTCCATCATCGCCGTTTGGTAAACAAACGCAGCAATGATCGTCGAAGCCTGCCTCATGTCATCCGCCTGGATCCGATCGAAGGTGTCCTGATTCGAATGATGAGTTCGCGATCCGTATTCGACCGGGTCTTGTATGAACTGAAAACCGGGAAGCCCGATGGCATCGAACCCAAGGTGATCAGTGCCGCCGGTATTGGAAAGCGTCAGCGTCTTTGCGCCGAGGTCTGCAAAAGGCGTGAGCCACGCTTCGAAAAAAGGCCTAACGTTCGGATTACCCTGCAGATAGACTCCACGGATCTTGCCGGTTCCGTTGTCGAGGTTGTAATATGCCGACAGCTTGTCATAGTCGGGACCTCTTGTAAGAACGCCACTCTTTTTCTCACCGAAATGCTGCTTGACGTAGTTCGTTGAACCATACAGGCCCTGCTCTTCGCCGCTCCACAGACCCACTCGGATCGTTCGTCGCGGTTTCAGCCCCGATGCTTGAATGATCCTTACTGCTTCCATCACGGCAGCACTCCCGGCTCCGTTGTCGGTCGCTCCGGTCCCGGAATGCCACGAATCAAGATGGGCACCCAGCATGACAACCTCGTCCTTCAATTTCGGATCGGTTCCCGGAATTTCAGCGATCGTGTTGTAGCCCATCGGATCGTTATCGAAATACTGGGTATCGATTTCGACGGACATCGTCGGCTTGACCCCCAGCCTGATCATTCGCACGAGGCGATTGTAATCTTCGGTCGCCATCGTGATCTGCGGAAGCATGTTAGCTTCGTATTTTTTGTTTTGCGGCTGGAAAGCCGGTGACTCAAAAAGATCGTCGATCGACTTGATCTCAGGCATCTCGACACCTACAGCTGCACCATCAACAAATATGGTTCCGCCACTGCCTTGATTGCTGTTGTTGATCACGACCGCCGCGCCTTCGTCAATGAGAAATTTCAAGATCTTGCCCCGGTCGTTCAAACTTTTCGCAAAATTCTTTAGCGCGTCGGCAGGAATTGTTTCGCCGTCTCCACTGGGCTGCGGTTCGGCAGCAAGTTTCGCCAGATCTTCGTCTGTAAGTCTCGAAAGATATGCCTTATCGACTGGCTTTAACGGGCGTTCTGAAGAAGAAAGGACAATCTTGCCGCGCAGCTGTCCTTTGTACTTCAACATGTCTTCCGGTGTTTTGGCATCGATGTAAATTGCCTCGCTTGTAACCACACCTTTCGTCGGCGGAGACCACGCCTTCGGATAAGCGATCACCGAAATGAACTGCGGATCGACGACAGCAGCCGAAAATTTGCGAACAGCCCAGCCGCGACCGAAAGGACCCCAGGATTCCAGATGCGCATTCTGCAGTCCCCATTTCGCCATTGTGTCGCGCGTCCACTCATTCGCTCGTTTCATATTAGGCGAGCCCGTAAGCCGGGGCCCGATCACATCGGTCATGTATGAAAGGGTTTGCATTACCTGCGAACGTTTCATGCCCTCATCGCGGATCTTTTCGATCGCGTCCTTCGGCGCGGTGTAAACACTCTGCCCACCTGCCAAGCCGGGCAGCATGAATGCGAAGACCAGAAATGCAGTGACAACTCTATTTCGAAACATAAAAAATTCTCTCCTGAACAACCGTTGTTTGTTTGGAACTTGAAGTATTACGCGTGCTGCTTGAAATTGTTCAAAACGTGCTGTTTTCGGGGCAATTGGCCGAAACTTTAAACTTTAGTTGCGAATCTCAAAAACAATTTACGTCTCGGTCGGAATCCAGCCCATTTTTCTCAATTTCCAGCTTTCGACGCGTTTAATTGCCGATAAGCGACCGCAATCGCAGGAAGCGTAACATAATTTTTAAATATAAGACTCTTGTGTTGTGACTCGCCTGCGAAGATCTTTCGAAATTCCTCCAGATCGACTCTGTTGCGCATTTGTTCCAATGTCTCACCGCGTTTTGCCGAAGCCTCCGCTTGCCGTTTGATCGAGTTCATCAGCGCGATCATTGAACCAATATAGATGTCATCGCGCATTACGGGCCCGTGACCAGGAACCCATATTTTTGCTTTTAAGGCACGAAGCTTTTCGAGTGTCGCCCCGTACTCGAGCGGAAAAGATGTCGAGCCCACGAGTGGGACCGGATGAACGATCAGATCGCCGGCTATAGCGATCTTTTCGTTCGGTAAAAAAACCACCAGGTCGGCTCCCGTATGAGCTTTCCCGAGATAAAGTATCTCGATGCGCCGTTTGTCCTGTTTCAGCTCCAGTCGATCATCGACTAAAATCGCTGGCAAAATGATCTCGAACTTAGCCGATTCGGCAAGGTATGAACTCACGAGGTTAATATCGCTCGCGTAACCGGATCTCTCTTCGTCAGTTAGTTTTTTTCCTTCGAGGTTCTCCCCTTTTTCGATCCTGCTCTCGAGCATTCCGACAAATCCTCGCCCATTCTGAAGTGAACCTTTGCGATTTGAAGCGCCGATCGTCGGCAGATCGGTAAGCGCACTTCGATGGCCGATAAATTGGACGTTCGGAAATGCATCCCGATAAACGCGATTGCCGATAATGTGATCTTCATGCCAATGAGTGTTGATCACATATTTGACCGGTTTATCTGTCAGCTTTGTAAGCTCGGCGAGCACCTCTCGCGTGTATTCGCTGCTGATGGTCGAATCGACGACGATCGCGTACTCATCACCGATGATGAAAATATTGTTCGGATTGAACCAGAGCGATGCGGGTTCTCGCCTGACGAGCGCGTAAATGCCATTGCCGAGTTTTTCAACGTCGAAGTTGGAGTGTGCAGTTGCTCCTACGCTCAATACGGCGATGAAGAAAACAGGCACGAATACGGTTTGGGCCAGGCTTCTCATCGGTTGGATTAATCTGAGTCCCGGACCGAATCAACGATTATTCGATGGTTACAAATGCAAATGTCGGCTTTCTGCTAAATTCCGGCGACGGCGATACCATCCGGGGCTTTGCCTGAATCGACGCTGCCGGTAACTGCCATTTTCTCAAGATCGATCTTAAGGACCGCGTCAGATCCTGTGCCGTTCGGGTCTTCCTTGACCGTCGTGACAAATGCGGTCCGGCCGTCGGCCGAAAACACGATGCCGAGCGGAACGTTGTCGATCTTCATACGTTTAACTTCTTTCCGTGTTGCGGCATCAATAACGAGAATCTCCTTTGTCGCGACCATCGAACAATAAACAAGCTTTCCGTCAGGCGAGAATTTCACTCGATACGGGCGGCCGCCGATATTTATCTTTGCAACGGACTTGTAAGCGACAGTATCAACGACCTCGACCATGCCGTCGACGTTCAGGCCCGTCCAAACTTCCTTGCCGTCCGGCGAAAGATCGATAGCTTCCGGCTGCTTGCCGACCGAAATGTGGGTTATTTTGGATCCCGCTGGTGGTACGTTTTGAAACTCGATAGAGGTAATACTGTCCGAACCGATATTCGCCGTGTAAAACTTTTTCTGGTCCGCAGAGATCGCGACCATATGCGACCCATTCTGCCCAGTGCCCATCATCCAATCGATCTTGTTGCCTGCCGGATCGTAGCGCGCGATTAGCCTGTTCGTTTCCGAAGTGAAATAAAGTTTGCCGCCGAGGAATTGAAGACCGTGAGGACGCATGAGTGGAGAAGTATCTACACGGCGAACTTCCTTCGCGGTTGCGGTATCGATCAGCGAGATCGAACTGCCGGGCGTTTGAGCTCCGTAATTTGCGACGAATGCCGTCTTGCCATCCGTCGAAAGCACGACCTCATGCGGGCTGTCGCCAACCGCGACCTTGCCGGTAAGTTTCATCGAAGAGGCGTCGATTATCGCAAGCGTGTTGTCTGCCTTGTTCAGCGCGACGAGTACACCTTTCGACTGACCGATCACGATCGTATATTTACCGATGGAAATAATGACCCCGATGGTGAGGAAAGCGAGGATCTTTAATTTTTTGGACATAGTTGTACTTAAAAGTGACTGTATTGAAATTTTAGTCAGTCTCAGCGACCCGCGCTATGAATTTGTGATGAAGTGCGAAAGGACGGGGCGAAAGGCACTTAAGCGGAGCCTTCGAAGAGCTCGAGAAAGCGCTCACGATAGTTTCGGCTGAGCGCCAGTTCGGTGCCGTCGCGAAGGATGGCCGAATAATCTCCGCTGAACATCGGATGCAGTTCCTTGATGCGATCTATATTAACGATCGTCGAACGATGGATTCGCATGAACTGCCCCGGGTCGAGTTTCCCCTCGATTGAGTTCATCGTCTCGCGGATCATGTGCGACTCGCGACCGACGTGCAGCTTCAAGTAGTTTCCTGACGCCTCGATCCAGTCGATCTCGCTCGTTTTCAAAAAGAAAACGCGTCCGACCGATTTGACGACCAGCCGCTCAAGGTACTTCCTGTCAGGACTTATACTCGATATAAGCGAAGCGAGCCGTTCGTCGAGCTCACCCCGGCGGCGGCTTTCGATCTGGTCCTTCGCGCGGGAAACAGCCCGATGAAATCGCTCGCGGTTAAACGGCTTTAAGAGGTAATCGAGAGCATGTACCTCAAATGCCTGCAACGCATACTGATCATAAGCAGTCACAAAAACGATCGTCGGAAGATCGCCGCCCTCGATCGACTTGATAACGTCAAAGCCGTTTTTCTCGGGCATTTGAATATCGAGGAAAACGAGGTCGGGCTCCTTTTCACGGATCGACTTTATTGCGTCTGTGCCATTGCCGCATTCACCTAAGATCACAATATCGCGCTCGTCCTTTAGGAAACGCTTTACACGTTCCCGGGCGAGAGGTTCGTCATCGACAATTAAGGTTCGGATCTTCACGCGACAGTAGGTAATTCTTCAAAATTTCGAAACGGTATCTCTAAATTAACGACCACACCATGGGCCCCGGCCGGCTTTATCTCAAAATTATGCTTCTCTCCGTACAGATGCCAGAGGCGGCGGCGCGTATTCGATAGCCCGACCCCCTCCGGCAGGTGATCAGTGTCTCCGAACGGAATTCCGAGACCATTGTCCTGCACTCTTATTTCCAGGTGGCCATTGTTCCGAGCCGCCTCGATGTCGATCCGGCCGCCGGAGGCACGCGGACTGATACCATGCTTGATCGCATTTTCGACGATCGGCTGAAGGATCATATTTGGAACGGTCGCGTCCAGCGTGTCGGGAGCGATCTGCATCTCCACGACGAGCCGATCGTGAAAACGCATTTGCTCGATCTCGATATATTTGTGAAGGAACTCGAGCTCTTGTTTGAGTGAAACTTCCTGCACCTCAAGATTTTCGAACGACATTCGCAACAGGTCGCTAAGGTCGGTAAGCATTCTGTCGGCAGCGTCAGGATCTCGATGTATCAGTTCAGATATCGCATTCAACGCATTGAACAAAAAATGCGGATGCAGCTGCATCTTCAAAACCTGTAAACGCGACTGCGCGAGACGGGCTTCGAGCTTTGAGGTCTGGAGCTCACGCTCGCGGTATTTCCGATAATAGTTATACGCAGACCAAATGCCGACGACCGCCCAATAGATCTCGAGGCTGAGGTGTAGATTAAACGAAACAAAGAACTTATATGCGTCCCAATAACTCGGAAAATCAAATCCCTGCGGATAACCGAGCTTGGGCAAAACAAATGCGTCGATACTTTGCTGGAACAGCGCGACCGCAAGACCTGCAAAGATATGAAACGGCAAAGAGATCTTCCAGCTTTCTTTATCAAATGGAAATCGCCGCGCCAAAAAAACGATCAGCGGGCTTAGACCGAACCATACATATCCGGACACAAGCTGCCAGGACAGCACTTTAAAAAACGGTACAGGCTTACCTAGAAACTGACTTTGTAGTGCGAATTGGCTGGTGAAAAACAGTGCGAACAGCGTCCATACAAGCCATACAGCAAGCCATTTCACGGCCCTGCGATTGCCAAATGTTGTTGATTTCATTTTCCTTAGCAGTATAACGAAACAAATGGTAAGACAGTTTCGCCGAGTGACGAAACGCAGAAATTCGTGGACAGGACGCGAAATCGATCAGTACAAATCAAATTCACGTCGACATTTTTTATTACTGATCGGCGAGATCTTTTCTTACAAGCAAGACCAGGTCGACGCCGGAACGAAGGCCGTAAGATCCCACGAGCTCATATTCGCCGGAATATCGACGCATTACGTCGCCATCCTGATCAGGCGTCTTCGCGACGATCATTTCAGCTTTGTCGGCTCCTGTTATCTTGCCGTGAAAAAACGCATTCGGATAGTCTTTTAGGTACCACACCATCGGCCAGTAGTCGGGCGAAACAATTTGGATCTTCGCGTTTTTCCCCTGACCGCTTTTTTCCGCGTAGTGATCGATCTGTTTCATCAATTCAAGGAATTCGCGCTTTGTGTGCGCATAGACATACGCCATGTCTTCGTCGTCATATCGAACGAAATTAAGATCGTATGATTGGTAGGCCGTCGCGATCACAGCTGCCGCAGAAAGTAGAATTCCAAGATTTCGCGCCGGACTAAGCTTCAACGAAGCGAATTCATTCACCGCCCACCCGGCAGCTATGCACATCGGCAAGAGAAACGAGATCGCGAGCCAGGGTGTTTTATACGGTATCAACGTGTATGCCGCGAGCAGGCCAAAACCCCATAATCCCACGAACATTGCGACCTTACTTCGCGGCTTTAAGAACGCGAAGCCTGTTCCGATCGCGGCCATGATCATCATCGGGGCCTCGATCTCCTTGCCCCATTGAAAATAGGCCCACATTCCGTTTTGGGTATGGTCCTTGCTGCCTGTCTTGCTCCAGATGGAATATGCTTCGAACGCCTTGCTCACACCTTCCGGATATGTGAAGAAGGAGGAAAAGAACATTACGCCGATGTATATGAAGATCGCTGCCGCACCAGCTATCAAGAGAATGCGGTCACTACCTTCGCCGAGGGCATCTTTGAATTTCGAGAAGGTCAGCTCGTTCGAATGGAACTCGGTTACCATGTTTTTTGCATCTGCATAGATCTTCGGCCAGATCCAAATGCATATGCACGCGATAAGCATTGTGCCAAGGGTTATGAATGCCGTTTCTTTCGTCGCGAACATCAGCGAAACGCATGATGAAGCGATGAAAAGATAGATCGCCCGACCGTCTTTCCACGCGAGTATCATTTTGATCAGCAGGCTGATCATTACAGCTTCAAAAGCAAATATCGCCACGGCCAATGCCCAGAACAACGTTGTATTTTCTTTCGCCACGCCGGAAGCAATATTCAATGTTGTCGGGAAAAAGCAGACAAGCAGAAGTAGGCCGATCCAAAAGACTGCAAACGGGCCGGGTTTTTCCTTTTCTATGAAAAAGGCCAGGGCGATCACAAACCCAAGCCCGAGGAACACGAAAAACATCTCGTGAATGAAATATCGCGAGATGTAAACCATACCTGGCGAAAGCGCCAAAAAAACTCCAGCAGCCAATGCACCGATACGCCCGATGTAACGACGCAAATAAAATGCAAGGACGACAATCAAAACTCCCCAGACGGCAACACTTCCCCGAATTGGCAGGGTTTCCAGGCCAAAGATCTTTGTGAAGAAGAGTGCGATGTAATAAAGCGTGGGACCGTGGTAGTTCGCCGGATCGTATTTGTAAACACCGTCGCGAAACAATGTTGTGAGGAAATGTCCGTTGACCCCTTCGTCATGGTGAAGCGCGCGCATTCCCAGGGCATAAAAACGCATGAAGATCGCCAGGCCGACGATAATGCTGCAATTCAGGAGCCACGGCAGATCAAAGGCGCGCCGTTCATCCTGATTTAGCGGCGCGTTAATTTCGTCGATGTTTTCAATTTGGGGAATTTGGTTTTTCTTTGGCATCGATCCTGGTATTCGACGTTATCTTGTATTAAATGCGTCCTTCGCATCATCGCCTGACATCGTAAACTTTATATCTCCCGGATTCCGCAACAACAGGAAATTGCGAATAAAAATTCATGTTTGGCGAAAGAGTACTCATCTCTTCGGGTGAGACCAAAACGTAATCTACACCGTATGTTTCAAACAGCTGCTCCGTCCCCGGTCCGCCTCGGTACATGTATTTCGCGTTAGCTTCACGCTCCTTGTAATCAATGCCATGCGAAACCAAATGTCCCGGATAACGGATCATCGACAACCTGCCTGTCAGCACGACGGCGGAGTTATATGTTGCCGCGTTTAAAAAAACACTCTTCGGCGGTGTTGCCGATCTCAACCGCTGAGCGATCGCTACTGCATCCGG
>JBJMGN010000014.1:0-7190 GCA_045807885.1 Pyrinomonadaceae bacterium
GGTCCTCCGTAGTATTGTGTGGTTTATTTAGTTCTAGCTTGCCAGATTCTCGATGATGGCAGCGGCTTTCCAGGCATCGCCGTCCTTTACGAGAAAGGTGGTGCCGTAAACCGGTTTTATCGTCATTCCCTCGCAGGAGCCGACCGCCGAGCCCTTGAACATAAGGAATCCGGCGTCCTTGCCAAGCGAGACGGATGAGGCATCGGTGACCGAGGTGCTCTTGATGTCGCACTTGTTGTCGGTCGTCCACATCTTGATCGTATCGGCCTTGGTCGCGGTAGTCTGTCCAAAGAGGTCTACCAGAAAAAAGTCCTTGTAGAGGTTGTCCTCATACCATTTCGCGTCTTTTGTCCGCCACGCCTCCCAGCCCTTCTTTTCCAGCTCGAGCCAGGCTGCCGTCATATCAGACGATGTGGAAGCAGCTGCGGAATTCGAAGCATTTGAGTTGGAATTATTCGAATTGGAAGCCATATTGGCGTTCGATTTCGAGGCCGTATTGGAGTTAGCCGGCGGATTCATTGTCGGCGGTTTCGGTGCGGACGTTGTAGCCGTCTTCGGGTCAACGATCGGCACTTCGTTGTGGTACACGCCTTTCCACGTGTCTCCACTGCGTGTATACATCGAAGCCGCAATAACAGGGCTCGGTTGTTTTTCGCCGTCGCAGGTCGCATCGACCGTGAGCTTAGAGGTAATCAATGCATTGTCGGCACCGAGCGGGATCATCTTTTCGTCCGACAGGGTGTAGTTGTTGACGGTACATTTGCTCTCCGACATCATCTTGACGGTAGCGGCCTTGTCCATCTTCTGGCTCATTCCACCCATCACGAATTTATCGTCAAGCATTCCCTCAAAGAACTTGCCGTCCTTGTTCTTCCATGCCTCGAAAGCTTTCATCTCCAGGTCTTTCAAAGCGGCAACCGTCGGCGGAGCCGATGCGGGCTTTACGTTAGCGTTCGCATTGTTATTGGTCGTATTAGCGGTGTTAGCCGCTGGCGGTGCACATCCGGCAATGAGCATCGAAACGACCGCGATTGTTACAAACAGAATTAGCTTCTTCATAAATGGTCTCCTTACTTTCAAGTCTTGATCAAAGCACAACAATACGTAGATCTTCCGTAAAGTGGAAAATCTCCGAGCGTTCCTTCTGTCCAACTAATTGTGTATTGTTTTAACACCGATACTACATGATGTCAAGATGTTTTCGGTGAAAATGGCTCTAAGTTATTGCCAGTTCAGTGTTTGAAGTGGCGGATGCCGGTGAATGACATAGTGATCCCATGCTCGTTGGCAGCAGCAATAGACTCTTCGTCTTTGATCGATCCACCCGGCTGGATGATCGCGGAAACGCCGAGCCTTGCGGCTTCGTCCACATTGTCACGGAAGGGAAAGAAAGCGTCCGACGCGAGAGCTGAGCCTTTGACCGGCAGATCGAAGCGTTCGGCACGCATAGCTGCAATACGGACCGAATCGACTCGATTCATCTGCCCTGCACCCACTCCGAGCGTCTGCGTTTCATTTGCCAGAACGATGGCATTAGATTTCACGTGTTTGCAGACCCTCCAGGCGAGCAGCATCGAACGCACTTCGCTTTCTGATGGCTTGCGCTCGGAAACGATCTTCAGATCGCTTTCCGACAAACGATGATCATCAACCTCCTGGGCTAAACATCCGCCGGATACCTGTTTGATCTCATACCTTTCAATGTTTGATTCAAGATTGGAACCGGCAATTCGGAGGACTCGCAGATTCTTCTTCTGCTCGAATACCGCGAGAGCTTCGGGTTCGAAACCCGGTGCGATCACGACTTCCGTAAAGACCTCGGTTACTAGTGCGGCAGTAGTGGCATCGAGAGTTCGGTTGAACGCAACGATGCCTCCGAACGCCGAGACCGGATCGGTCGAAAGAGCCCGACGATAAGCTTCCTCGTTAGAAGCACCCATCCCGACGCCTGAAGGGTTCGTGTGTTTGATTATCGCCACTGCCAACTCGTCAAGATCGTTCACCAGATCCCATGCAGCCTCGGCATCGACATAGTTGTTGTACGACATCTCTTTGCCATGAAGCTGTTCGGCATTTGCCAGGCCACCCGATTCGCTGGTCGAATACAGAGCGGCTTTCTGGTGCGGATTTTCGCCATAGCGAAGGTCGTTGATCTTTGCCAATTCAATCGAAAGGGAGGCGGGCAGGCCATCCGAGGGTTCTTCGTCGTTGTCCTCGGATTCGATAAAGATCAGCCCGTCGAGCGGATTCAAGGGCTCAAGAAACTCAAGGTCTTCTTCGGAAAGCTGTCGAGCCAGATAAGACGATATCGCGAGGTCGTAGCTGGCAGTCCGCGTGTACGCAAGAGCAGCCAGCCTTTTGCGGGTTGAAAGCGAGAGCGAGCCTCCTTTCGCCTGCAATTCATCTACAATTCCATCGTAGAGCCTCGGGTCGGTCAAAACGGCAACATCCTGCCAGTTCTTCGAAGCTGATCTGATCATCGCGGGGCCGCCAATATCGATATTCTCAACCGCATCTTCAAGCGTGACATCATCTTTTGCAATTGTTTGCTCGAAGGGATAGAGATTGACAACGACCAGGTCGATAGGGTCGATCGAATGCGTCTGCATCGCGGCAACATGCGATTCGTTATCGCGGAGTGCGAGAAACCCGCCGTGAATTTTCGGGTGAAGGGTCTTAACACGGCCATCCATCATCTCAGGAAAGCCAGTGATGTCGGAAACATCTGTGACATCGATGCCGTTCTCGCGAAGCGTTTTTGCGGTGCCTCCGGTCGAGATGATCCGGACACCTAGGCCACTAAGGCTTTTTGCAAATTCGACAACACCAAACTTGTCGGAAACGCTGATGAGGGCACGTTCGATCTTTCGAAGGTCGGTCATAAAAAGAAAATGCGGCCCGAAGTCGAGGCCGCAAATTCAATACTAAATGGAAACGTTTGGAATTCCAAATGAGGATCAGAGCGGCTGTTTCAGAAAAAGAACCGGCCGAGGAATAAGACGCTCAAGATAAATACCAGTACGTAGATAATTATTTTGAAAACACTCATTCGATTGCTTATCCTCTAAATACGCCGATAAATATCGGCTACCAATTCATCCAAAATCCCTGATGCCAACGTATTTTCGCCCATATTACCTGATTTTTATTGCGTTGGTTCAACTTTTACATTTCTTTACAATTTCATACGGTCAGCAAATTGAGGCAAAGGTGGAGATGCCACCGGAAGCTTCAACAACTGCACTTGTAAGCGGACGTTTTTTGGATGGAGTTCAAAATTCCGGAAACCGAAACCTTTCGTTCGTTCGAAGTTATGCAGGGTTTACAGATCTAGGAAGACGAATCGGGAATGTAATGTTGACGGACGCAAACGGGAATCCCGTCAACTTCCAAACTGCGGTCCCTGGGGAATATGTCGCAGACGCAGCGTTTATCGATTGGAGTTACTCGATTGATCTTGCACCTCGAAAGGAACAAAACGCTGCCGCTCATTTATCCTGGCTCAGCAATGAACGCGGAGTTCTGATGTTCGGTGATCTGCTGCCCATATTTACTGCGGATAGTGCAAAAATGTCAGGACGCGTCGAATTGAACTTTAAAAACGTTTCAGCGAAAATCAAGGACTTTACTATCAGTTCGGACGACGTCCGGAATGAAGTTATTAGCGTCGGGAGTGAAGTAAGAGCTCGCACGGAAAAGTTTGGGACCTTGCCGGTTCGGTTCGAGATCTCCGGTGAATGGCTGTTCACCGACGATGAGCTGACGAAGTTTGCAAAGGAGATCTATGACAGCTACAGGTCGGTGTTTAGCGGGGATGTTTCAAAGGGAATCGCGATACGATTATTGAGGTTTCCCTCGGACATCTCCCATGGCGTTTGGCAGGCAGATACACGAGGCGGAAATATTACTATTGTTTCGTCCGATATGCCGTTCAAGACCCAGTCCGTGCAGCGTCTGCACGAGCAGCTTCGGCATGAGATGTTTCACCTTTGGATCCCGAACGGAGTCAATCTAAGCGGGAATTATGACTGGTTTTACGAAGGCTTTGCTCTTTATACGTCGTTAAAGGTAGCGGTTGCTCACAACCGGATTCGCTTCGAAGACATGCTTGATACGCTTTCGCGTGCATATGCGATCGACTCGAGGCAGACGAATCGAATTTCGCTGGTGGCGGCGTCGAATACTAGATTTAACGGCAACGAAACGCAAATATATGCCCGCGGCATGGCAACCGCATTTCTCTGCGATATTTTGCTGATGGACCGTTCGCGAGGGAAGCACTCAATTTCCGACTTATTACTTGCGATCTACTCGAAGTATAAATATCCAAATCAGCGGACGGACGGGAACACGGCCGTTATTTCGACCCTGCAAAAGTATCCCGTGCTGGTGCCTGTCATCGAGAAATACATTAACGGCACCGGCGTGTTCGAATGGCAAAGTGAGCTCCTATTGGCCGGACTTGAGTCAACAAAAAACGGCCTCGTTGTAACGGCAAAACTCACCGGCCGTCAAAAGGACTTGCTTGAAGCGTTGGGATATAATAATTGGCGTAGGCCTCCACTCACAAAATAGATGAATTTTCGACCTTTCGCATTATCCATTGCTCTTATTTTTTCATTGATGCAGCCGGCCTGCAGTCTTTTGGATTCGACCGTCAGCGGAGTCTCAAATATCGTCGGTTTGACCGACACCGCAACAGTCATAGCCAAAACTGCACAGATCCGCACTTCGTATGCTGTCGTCGCTGCTGACCTGCTTGAGGTGAAGCGTGGCGACCGTTTGGATGTCCTTGACACGATGGAGCACGAAAAAGTCATTTGGTACTACGTGCGTGCCCATGATGAAGAAAATACTTCGGGTTGGATCGAAGCACAGAATGTTATCACCAACGACGTTCTCGAAAAGTCCAAGAGCGTAGCGGCTAGTTTTGGGAATCTTCCTCCGCAGGCAGCTGGAAAATTACGAGCTGCTTCAAACCTTCGCCTCTCCGCGGACATGAGTCCGGAAAACGTATTGTTGAAGCTTGCAAGCGGTTCGACATTCGAGATCATGGACTGGCAATTCGTTCCGAAGCAGGATGTTGCCGACATTGACGATGCGAAACGCGGTGAAACGAAGCAATCAAAACGTTCTAAAAATGAGGACATCGAGGCTGCGAAAGAAAAAGGCGAAGCAGATAAACTTGATGAGAAATACGATATTTGGTATTTGATACGGCTTGATCCTTCCGTTTCACCTGCACCGGCAGGCTGGCTATTCGGTCGACAAGTTGAGCTGCAGGTCCCGAACGAGATCGTTTTTTTCCAGCATAATAACCGAAAATTTGTCACGTGGCAGCGACTTGATTCCGAGATCGCGAGCAAAGCGGTGACGACCGACCGTACTTCGACCCCGGGCAACTGGGTGATCCTTTCAAGGACGAATGTGGTCAAAGCGATCGACGGCGTCGAACCAGATTTCGATGGAATCCTTGTTCTTGCTTTTGATAAGTACGACCAAAGTTTCTATACCGTCTGGCGAACTAACGGGGATGTTTGGGGGTCGCTTCCATTACGGCTTGAGGGAAGCGGCGATAACAAGACGTTCACCGTTCAATTGCGTAACCCGAACGGCCAGATGGAAGACAAGCGATTCAGCGTTTTTCGCGATAAGAGCCGGATCAAGGTAACACCGCCTGAAGACATTGCCCAATACCAGGCTGGGAAAAGCAGATAGACTTGCCGTGGATGAAATCGAAAAGCCGTTTCCGCAAACATTTGAAATCGAGATCACCGATTCGATCGACCTGCATTCATTCGCCCCAAACGAAATAAGACGTGTTGTCGAGGCATATCTCGACGAGGCTCGAATGAAGGGATTTCAGTACGTTCGCATTATCCACGGGAAAGGAATCGGAGTGCAGCGTGAGATCGTCCGAAATTTATTGAGAGAAAAGGAATTTGTTAAGTCGTTTAAATCGGGCGATGAATTTTCAGGTGGGTCGGGAGCAACGGTCGTTGAATTGAGAAATTAAGCGTCATCGAGAACGTCTGCCCAAGGGTCGTCTTCGTCTTCATATAAAGCCGCTATCAATGCATCCTGTTCCGCAATTCGTCTCTCAGCGTCTTCCAGGCGACGAGTGAGGGTTCGGCATTTTCTTTCAAGCTCAATAACACGTTTCTTCCGTTCCTTGTCCAGACGGTCAAGGTAAAACATGTACATCAACTGCATGCCGGCAACACCGGTCAAGGCAAGCGAAAGTCCGATGAGGACGTAATATAGCATCGCGTGTTCTTCGATTATAACTTGACCTCGGTTCGATTAAAAGCAAAAATCGAGTTGCAAATGCAGACCTCCGACCTAAACCTCATTTACACCCTTCTGTGTGACGACGTTCGCATCGAAATGGGTAACAAGATCTCGCTGATGGGCATTTTTCAGAACATAATGGTCGAAAAATTGCCTGTCTCGCTGATCAAGTTCGCTGTTATCAATCATTGGCGTGGCGAAGGAAATCACAGCACCGAAGTTCGAATAATGTCGCCTGACAAATTGAACTTGGTTGTTACCTCTCAACCGACACCGATCGAACTTGCCGCGGGTGGATTTACGGATAACGTCAGTTTTTTTATGAACGTTGTCTTTCCAACCCCGGGAACTTACTGGGTGCAAACGCTCGCAAATTCTTCGTTGGTGGAAGAATTCCCGCTCATCGTTACTGACGCGGCCACGGCAAACTCGCCGACGGCCGATGAAATTTCCGAAACGATCAACTAACTATATTTAAAATCCGCGACCCGAGCCTTCGTCGCCGTCAATGGCGTTGCCGAGGTCCTCGCCGGATGGATTTCGTATTGGCTGCTCGGATGTGGTTTGACCCGACTTCTCGGTCGCGTCGCCGGTTACGTCCTCGTCTCTACCGGAAGTGCCGGGATTCTGCCGGGACGTACCCGGATTTTGGGGCGCGGTTCCGGTTGAGTCCTTGTTTTCCATCGACCGGCCAGTCGCGGTTCCAGTTCCACCTCCCTTTAACGAATCGCTTTTGCTACCTTTCTGATCCTTTTTATCCTGGTTATATCCAGATTCACTCGCGAGGGTTTCATTTTCTTTTGATGCATTTTGTGCTGACATTATTAACTCTCCTTGCCCTGACTGACGCATGGGGAACCTGATGATTGGTGTTTATGAAATGAGTATGTATTCTGAAG
>JBJMGN010000015.1:0-3916 GCA_045807885.1 Pyrinomonadaceae bacterium
AACGAGCCGCCGTTCACGGGTGACGGAGAATACGGCCTGGGATGGCAGATAGGGAAATACGGGCAGGAAAAAGTGATCTATCATCACGGCGGTTTTCCTGGCTACAACAACCATTTTTCATATCTACCGGAAAAAAAGATCGCAGTCGCCGTGGTTACCAATGAAGGCAGCATAGGACGCGGCGCGATGCAAATGCTCGCGGCGTACGCCTACGACTGGTGGCTCCAAAAGGATAATTTGAACGCCGAGTACGCAAAGCGTTTGGACGATCTCGCAGCTCAGTACGCCACAAGAAAACAACAGATGATGGCCGCCGCGGCCGATCGAGCGAAACGAACCTGGCAGCTCAGCAAGCCATTTACCGATTACGCAGGAAAGTACACGAATGAGCTCTTTGGAACGATCGAGATCAGGGCCCGGGAAAACGGCGTTGAGATTCGATGGGGCAATATGTTCTGCGTCGCCACACCGTTCACGCAAAAGGACACTATCCGCGTAGAAATGGAGCCGGGCGGTAATGGTGAGGTCATGAAATTTGGCCAGAATCCCGACCGAACATTCGACACACTCACATACAATGGCATTATTTTTACAAGGGTGAAGGCGGTATAGCTTTAGTCCGCCGCCCTTCCAACTTGCATTGGATCTGACTCCGCCTTTTCACGTCGCGCCATCGCGATCAATGGCAATGCTAGCACCTGAAATGCCGCACTCGCTAAGTAAGAGATCGGATAGCCCCACACGTCCGCGATCTTTCCGAGGCCGGGCTGCGAAACAACCCCGCCAAGCGATGTGAGCATATTGTCTGCTGATAGTACGGTCGCCCGCTGCTTTGACGGAATGATGCCGTTCATATATGCCTGCCGTACCGGCCCGGTCACCGCGAAAACGAGCGACCAGACGGCAAGTAAACCTAGAACTATCCAAAAGTTTCCGACAAGCCCGATCAGTACGAGAGCCGGGACGCCGACCAACAAACCTGCGATCAGGAGCGAAGTTCGCCGTTCGAAGAGTCGTCCTGCATACGGGACGAGAAATCCACCCGCGATCAAGGCCCCGGCAACGATAGACGCTGAAACTCCCGCGACTGCGTAACTCGACGGGTCGCCGTAAAGCTTCAGCAAAAAGGGCTGCATCGCGTAAAAGACAAATATCCCAACCCCTCCGTTGAAAATAGCGGACAGCATCATCCATCGCAGCGGCCGATTTTTCAGTCCGAACTCGAGCGACTCAGAGGCCACATCCTTCACTTCGTTCACGAACCCGGAACGCGATTTCGCTTTAAAACCGTCATCGTGCATCAGGAAAAATGCGATCAGAAACGTAGCGGCGAGTGCAACGATACGCATTATGTAAGGCACGCCGAGGTTCGTATACTGTGCGGCGAGACCACCAGCGACCGTACCCGTAAGCATCGCGGCACCGTTCGCAATCGAGCCTTTGGCAAAGACATTGTCGAGCTCGCCCTTGTAACCCGCAGCCTTCAAACCATCCACCAGCCAGGCCTCTGTCGCCCCGCTGAAGAATGTAAATCCGAGCCCCAGCAGGGCCGAAACGAGTGCCCAAGCCCAAAACGGCCCTTTGATCTGCCAGAGCCAAAGGTACACCAGTGTTGTTACGAAAAGGGTTGCAGTTCCAAGAAGAAACGAGGTGAGGCGTCCGCGAGTGTCGGCAATAACACCGGTCGGTATCTCAAAAACAACCTGGCCGGCGGTGAAAAATGCATTGGCCGTAAACGCTTGTGTGATAGTTAACCCAGCGTCTAAAAGAAATAGCGTGTTGATTCCCCAAATGAACGATGACGCAAAAGTCGAGAGCAGCGTGAGCGACACGTATGTTCGAACTATCCGTTTTGCGGCCGCGTTCATTTAGATATTGATCACGCGTCGCTTCACCGGCGATGAAAGAACAATGGCCGTGGTCGTAATTCCATAAGGCGTCAGCTTGTCGATGATCTCCTGTAAATGCTCGACCGACGAAACCGCGACTTTCATGATGAACGAATCGCCGCCGGTGCCGCGGTGGCATTCGAGCACCTCATTCGATTCCTGGGCGACCTCGATGATGTGGCTGTAATCGACGCCGGTGATGCTCATCCTGACAAACGCCGTGATCGGCAACCCGACCTTTGCCGTGTCGATCTCAGCCCGGTAACCAGTTATGATGCCGGCATCCTCAAGCTTTCGGACGCGTTCGATCACGGCCGGGGTGGTTAGCCCAACCCTGCGCCCGAGTTCTGCGTAGCTCGTACGCGCGTCCGCTTGAAGTTCTTTTAAGATCTTTCGGTCGATCTCGTCAATCATCAGCTGCGGGTCCCTGCCGTTCCACTTTTTGTGACAAATGGGACGGCCTAAATAATTCTATCAATTAGGTTTACGGAGAAAAACCGTTCCATTCGGCGCGAGAGCACAAAATGGGACGGTATTTTCTTGCAAATCCTTGTAACGCAAGGCTTACGCGATTTGTTTCGTCGGAGGGGACCATTTTGTATTGGCAAATGTGCCCAACTGCAACAGTTGCGTTGATAATATAATGTTTTATCTATGTAATCAAGATACTTTCGTTAAGTGATTCGCCCCCTGAAACTAATAATCTCAGGTGACGGCTGAAAAGTAACATACTTTCGTTATTCATTTAAAGGAATCGATTAAATAGAATAGGTAATTCTCATGTAACTTGCGCTATTGCTGCCGCATCGAAATTATGAAAGGAGCCGCACAGATGCTTACCGAGACCACCTCGACGACCGCTGAACCTGATTTTGCAGTTTCGAATTACCGGGTTCCAGACGACAAGCTCCCTGAATTCAAGGACATGCAGTTCGAGGACATCAACGAACTGCACATCGACCATCCGGGCGCCAGCGACGAGGCCTATCGTACAAGGCGAGATTACATCGCGAGCCTTTCAAAGAAGTTTCGTGAGACGGGCGAGATCACCGACGTCGAATACACGGACGAAGAACAGGGCATCTGGCAGCACGTCGCAACGCGGCTTGAGGAGCTGCACCAAAAATACGCCTCGCCGTTCTATTTGCAGGCAAAGAAGGACCTTGGAATCACAACAGAACGTATTCCGCAGCTTTCGGAGATGAATCGCCGCCTGAAAGAGCTGACCGGATTTCGACTCGCGCCGATCGAGGGGCTTGTTGAAACTCGCGGTTTTCTTTCCTGGCTTTCGTATCGTGTGATGCTGTCGACGCAATATATCCGCCATCATTCGCGGCCGGATTACACGCCCGAGCCGGACATCATTCACGAATCGATCGGCCATATTCCGATGTTTACGAACCCGGCGTTTGCCGATTATTCACAATTCATCGGCCACGGCGCGCGTCGTGCGAACGACAAACAGCTTGAAGAGCTCGGGCGATTATATTGGTTCACCGTCGAGTTCGGAATGGTCGAGCACGAGGGCGAAGTAAAAGCATACGGGGCCGGATTGCTCTCAAGCTACGGCGAACTGGTTCACGCTTTTTCAGACGAGGTCGAACGCCAGCAGTTCGATCTCGAACAGGTGATAAATCACGACTACACCTACAGCGACATGCAACCGGTCCTGTATGTCATTCCGTCATATGCGGAATTGAAAGAGGTGACGCGGAAATATATCGAGAGCTTCGGTAAATAGTTGTTTGAAAAGTTATAGACAGCAATTACGGTATTTGCGGCCGGTAACGAGTAACGCTTCCCGATGTCGTTACACTTGCTCCGCCCTGACTTCCGCCGGTCAAAAAAACATTACGCAGCCCGGCCACGCTGCGCACACCGTCGTAATTCTGTTGCAACAGGTTGACCGAGCCGTCCGAGTTTACTGATTCGACAATAGCGGTGTGTCTGGGTGCACCAAAGGAAAGTTGAGCCCAGGAACCGTCCGCCTGGGTCACGGTTACTGTGAACTGACTGAATTGCAGTAT
>JBJMGN010000016.1:0-4432 GCA_045807885.1 Pyrinomonadaceae bacterium
TGTCGACTCGTCCCAATAACCTCAAAAGCGTCGGCATAACGGAAAGGCTGTCATAGGGCTCCTGTATCGCGAGACCCTTCGGGATGCCGGTTTTCGCACCGCCCGCGAGCATAAAGGTAGAGTGTGTCGAGACTCTGAAAAATGAGCCGTGATTCCCGCCGGGATTGAATCCGCGAATATCAAAGTTCCAGTGATCGTTCGCGAGAATGAGCATGTCCGACTCGGTCAATTGTCGCTGTCGATTCCGAAATCTTCGAATAAGTTTCTCGTCAGACGTCAGGTTTTGCTCATTATCATCAAAAACAGGATGTCGATCCAGTTGCTCATTCAACCCAATGACCGCATTCGAATACTTCCCCTTATGCGTTGCGTGTAACCAGTCGATCTCGGAGTGCCATTGTGCGAGCCAGGTAGCACGTTCGCTGACCGGAATAGTAAACTCCGGATCTTCGAAGATCTTCAAAGGAAATCCGGCGGCAATATCTTCGATCTTGAATGACAGTTTGCCTTCCGCATCCTGCTTTAGACCTGAAACGGGCAAATAACGCAGTGAAATGTTACCGGCCTCGGATTGGCGGGTAAGTATCAACACTTGTTTGTCCTCGCCGCCGTAAAGCCAAACAGGGTTGTCATTCGGTTTGAGGTCATCTGGTAATTCACTCAGGATCGACTCTAGCGGTACGCGAATCGCGATAAAATCGATGGGCTTGTTGCTTACCTTCGGCTGCGTGTTGCTTCTGATCGATTGCTTTTTGAGAAGTTCGAAATAGTTGACAGTTTCAAACGTCTTTTCAAAATTTACCCCGTTCGCATCGGGAACCAAACCGGTGGACTTAACACCGGCCACGTAATTTTGAAGTTGAAAGATCGAGTTTGAACGTCCCATCGAACCTGGCGCGATCAGATCTTCAATTTTCAGCGTCGCTGGCTTGAAATTATTCTTATCGAGCTTCAGGAGGTTGCGGAGCGTGGCAACATATTTTCGATATTCAAGAATGTTCTGTTTCTCGGCTCGGACAAGCGCCTGGATACGCCTCGCTTCTTTGTCGTGCCCCAATGCGATCTCCGATGCCGGAAACTTTTTCGGCATCGTTTTGATGAAATTTTCCGTCGTTTCGATCCATCGCTGAAGTGCATCCAGTTCTTCGTTCAATTGGTCAGCCGATGATTGCCAATATTCACGGTGTTCATCGACTGTCTTGAAGAACTCATCTGTCGCGGCGCGGCGCAACTCCGGAGATAAAGTGTTCTGCTGAAGCTGTTGCAGCAAAATGTGCATCACGTTCAGCCCGCTTTCACGCAGGTGTATCGACGACCGCTCATTCCCATCGAAATCGACCAATGCGGTGGGATACTGTTTGTGCTGGCCTTTAAGGTAAAAAGTGTCTTTCGACGGCGAAATTATTGCCGGTACGAGCGGGTTAATACCCTGCACCGAATAGTCCAATAAAATGCGCCGCTTCGTCATTACATGGTGCCCGCCACCCGTAGCATCCGTAAGCATCGTTACCAGATTGAAACCTTGGCTAAAGATCCCCTGTTCTGCATTAAAGCCATGATCTGAAAGCAGGACCAGGGCTGTTTCATCGGCACGTGATGACCTCTGGATTCCGGTCCAGAATCGTCCAAGTGTCGCATCAAGCTTCCGAAGTTCGATCAAGCGCGAACGCTCGTCGTTGTTATCGTGCATGATGTGATCGAATGCGGTGTCGTAGTAATCGAAATAATCGAACTGCGGTTCTGTAATGACCTGTTGCGCGATGTCACGCTCGTTTTGTTTGACCGTCATGGCAAGAAATTCGAACCCCATCGAATACTCGTTCATTAGGTCGTATACGTCTCTTGGAAAAAGATTGATGAACCCGCTCCCGAGATGGTTTAGCCATTTATTGTCGCGTTGATAAAGCTGCGGACTGTGATAACGCCGTTCATACGGAAACATGTCGACTAACAGTGGGATCTGCAGCTGCGACATAACTTCCGCGGCTGGCATATCGGCGCGCAATTTTCGAAAATTGTCGAAATAGAAGGAGAAAAACTTTAGGTAGTCATATGTCTGGAGCGTGAAACGGTCGAATTCGACGTTCCCCTTTACCTGCATATGTTGCCCGGTATCAAGCATGCCCCAGGCCGGGCCGGAGAGGCTTATACCGCGCGTATAAAAGTTCTCGACACGCGAACCATTCTTATAAAAGATCTCATCGAACCACGGCAACATCGATTTCCCCGTTTCAGGGTTCTTCATCTTGGTGTACTTGTCGATCGATTGGAACGGCAATCCGTCGATCTTGACAAGGACCAGCCGCTTGACGCCCTGTGCGTTCGCAAAGCCAAAGGCTATCGTGATCAAAGTGCAAACTAATACTGAGCGGGTTAACCTTGAATACGAAAACATTTATTTCTCTATTTATTGTTGAGGTTGGAGAGTTGTTGTAACCGTTCCATCGCGCTTTGAAACCTGACCACTGGCTCGGCCGCGCTTTAAGTACTCGGATGCGGCCTCGCGCCATCGGAGCTCGTATTTTTGGTCGTTATTGATCGCGGTAAGCACCTCCCTGGCACCTTTACTGTTCATCCTGAAAAGCCCCGCAAGACAAGCGTTTCGAATGTCATCCTCTTCGGTCGCCGCAAAGATCTTACCGATCGCCGTGGCGGTCTTTCCCCCCGCGGACCTGCCATTTTGAGCAACAAAGGTAAGTGATCTCATTAGCTCATTTACGTTCGCATCGACTTCCGGACGCACCGAAAAGTAAGCAGTTTCACGGATCTTGCGTTCGTGAAAATCGAGCTGTCGTTTTATATCGACTTTTGCCATTAATTCGGACGTCGGTTTAACACGATGTTCGTATAATCCGAACGTAATGTATTTCGCTATCGAATAAAACAAAGGCATCTTGCCATCGTGTGCAGCAAGAGTCATTTCTCTGATCCTGTCCTTTTCTAGCTTAAGGCGGAGGCCGTCGGGACTTTTAGCATACTCGACGAGATTCTTATACTGTCCTCGCGCCAAATTCAATTCCGCTGCCAGATCGTTCTCCAGCGGATTTAGCGATACGCGCTCCAGACGCGTTTCGATCTCCTTGCGAAGGTCATCGTTGAGGCTATCGTCCATCGCCAGGATCATTTTCAACTGCGAATATGCTCGAACTCGTGTTGGCTGGTTAAGGTCGGTTCCACGCCGGCCTGTGACAAAATTATAAATAAACCGTCCGTACGCGATCGCCCGTCCGCCACCTTGTGACAGTGAAAACACATTTCCCATCACATCGTCGAGAGCACGCTTGGTCATTTCGCGTTTTTTCGGATTACCGATATCGCGAAAGTCGACGAGGATGATAGGTATCTTTGGGTGGTCCAACCCATAAACTGCTAGCGGAATCAACGTTTTGCTTACCGCTCCCGGCGTGCCTGGTTCTACCTCACGACTTTCGGCATCAAACCATCGCACTTCCGAATACCCTTTCCAATTAAGCAACTGTTCGTCACCCCAGGGGCTTTTGATATTAAGAAATCGGCCGTTCCAGACTCGTGTCTTGTTTGCTTCAAGGTCCTCTTTGAAGACCCACGCGATCGCATGTTTCGCGTCGCCGTTCGGCATTTCAAGCGGCTGAAAATACAGTCCTGCGGCCTCAGTAAATCGTCTGAGAAGCTCGCGGGTCTGCCCGCGATTAGCCGTACTCTCCAAATACATCTTGTCGTTAGCACGTAGAAAATTTGCCTGCTGCATCAGCCCGCCAAACATTTTGTCTGTAAGTCCGAGCCTGGTCTGCAGATCAAGTAATTCCTGATCATTTAATCCGTTTTCACCTGCCACTTGTTGGTAAAGCGAAATAATCGTAAGGGCTTCGGTGATCGCAGCTTTTTTATATGCTTCGCGGTTTCCACGAAACGGACCGTAGATCAGTTTTACTTTATTACCTGCCGCTCCGAACCAACTACGCGTCAACATCTCCCATATCGCCGGTTCTATGCTCATCCCCGAACTGCTGAAATTCATGATCGCGGGTGGTATCGTTTTGCCGGCCTCGGCCTTGGACGAACCGCGTCGATAAAAAAACGGGATCATCGAAAACAACTTCTGTGTGGTTGTCGGTTTGGTATAGGTAAGCATCCATAAATAGCGAAGCTTGTCATTTTCATCAAGATCGTCGCCGAGCGTGTCCCGAAGGACACTTACGAGAGGTACCGGGCCGCGTTCAGTGTCAGTCGCCGGCCTGTCGAAAGTGCCGTTCATCCGATAAAAGATCGTGATCAACTCGGCACCACCTTCGATATTTATCTTTTCAACCGAAAAAGGAAGCTGCTCTTCTTTAGGTTTGCTGTCAGCGACGGTGCCGTTCGTTCCGATCGACTGTTTGACATCTTGCGCACGAACCAAAACCGCCCCCGCAAATACGGAAAACAGCAATATGAACGTGATCGGGGAAGAAGC
>JBJMGN010000017.1:0-8045 GCA_045807885.1 Pyrinomonadaceae bacterium
GCCTCGATGACCGAGCGGATACGTTCTGCGGCTATCAGTGCCTGCGTGATCTCGGCGTCCAGCAGGAACGCTGCAAATTCTTCACCGCCAAAACGCGATGCCGCGTCGCCGCTGCGGACGCAGTTCATAATGCACGCCCCGATCTCCTCGATCGTCTTGCTGCCGGTCAAATGGCCGTATGTGTCGTTCACGTTCTTGAAATGGTCGATGTCCATCATCAGAACGCATATCGGCATTCCTTCGGCTTTAGCCCGCGCCGTTTCACGCCGCAGCTCGGAAAAGAACGAACGGCTTGAGAGCAGTCCGGTAAGGTCGTCGTGTGAGATCAGCCTGTGTATCTGCCGCTGGTATTCGCGGTCGATCTCGTCCAATAGGTCAAAGCGAAGGATGTGCTCGCCGATCGTGATCTTATCGCCGTTTTGAAGTATGACTTCGGTTATGAGCTGGCCGTTTAGATATGTACCGTTTCGCGAACCGAAATCCGTCAGCACATAATCGTGCGCTCTCGTTGCTTCATTAAAAATTTTCGCTACCTTCGCGTGCCGACGCGACGCCTTGTAGTCATTGATACGAACATCGGCCCCAAGCGCACGGCCCAGAATGACCTCTTCTCGCTCAAGCGGTATCGGAACGGCAATAAGTTCGCCGCTCAGAAATACGAGCGCAGGTCTAATGTCTCGCAACTGGCGTTCGGGTCTTTGCATTGGAAACACGGCAACAGGAGGGGCGGGAGAGGCCATCAATTAATAGAATAACCGATTCAGTCACTGAATTTCCAGAGTTTTTTGCGCCGAAATAAACGCTGGATTCCTACATTTACAAATAAACGATTAACATTGATTGTTTGAACGTCCTCATCGTAAAACTAAGCTCGATCGGCGACATCGTTCACACCCTGCCGACGCTTGCGCTTATCAGGCGTGAAATACCCGACGCCGGAATTGGATGGGCGGTCGACAGCCGTTACGCCGAGATCCTTCGGGGCAATACCCTCATCGACCACCTGATCGAGATAGATATAAAAAGCCTCCGCGGCGGCAAGGTGATCGAGGAAATGCTGCTCGACGCGGGAAGGCAATTCAAACCGCTGAGACAGCATAAGTTCGATGTCGCGTTGGACGTGCAGGGGCTTTTGAAATCCGCGACACTTGCGCGTTGGTCGGGTGCGAAAAAACGCTGGGGCTTTGCGCGAAAGGACCTTCGCGAACCGGCGAGCCGTGTTTTTTATACCGACACGGTCGCGATCGAGCCGCAGACCCACGTCATCAGAAAAAACATCGCGCTGGCCTCGAAAGCATTAGGACTGGTCGGCCGAGATTCGGATTTCGAATTCCCGATCTTCACAAATGACGAACATCGAAGGGAAGCGGAGGCGATCGGCGAAAAAGCCGGCGGCGAATTCGTCATATTGAATCCCGCGGGCGGTTGGATCACGAAGCTCTGGCACCCGGAAAAATACGGCGAGCTTGCCGACATGATCTGGGAAAAGCTCGGGCTGGCATCGGTGATCGCGATCGGGCCGAACGACGATGAACTTGCTGCCGCCGTCCTGGCAAACGGCAAGAGCGGAAAGGCGTTCGTCGCGAAACCGTCATTGAAAGGTCTGTACGAACTTGGGAAACTTTCACGGCTTTACGTTGGCGGCGACACCGGCCCGACGCATATCGCGGTCGCGGCAGGAACACCGGTCGTCGGCATATTCGGCCCGACCGAATGGTGGCGCAACGGGAGCGTCCATCCCGATGACATTTGCGTCGAACGCGACGACATCGGCTGCCGCGTTGATTGCCACCGGCGCACATGTTCGAATTGGATCTGCATGGACATTGCTCCCGAAACGGTTTTTGAAGCGGTCGAGCGACGGCTGAAACTTAAATGAGCGAAAAGCGAAAACGACTTCTTCAGCGCATTCGCGTGCCGCTTGGGTTTATCCTGGCAGCGGTTTTGCTCGTGTTTTCGCGGCCGACGATGCTGACGCTTGTTGTCGGCGGTACGATCGCTTTGTTTGGTGTCGTGGTCCGCGCATGGGCTGCCGGACATATACATAAATTCGAAAAACTGGCGGTTACCGGCCCGTATTCCTTCACGCGAAATCCGCTTTACCTCGGCAGTTTTTTGCTGGCTGCGGGCTTCGCCGTCGCGGCCGGCGTATGGTGGCTTGCGCTTATCGTCGCGGCCCTTTATTTGAGCATCTATTATCCTGTAATGCGCGTCGAAGAAGGTGACCTCAAGGCGCGTTTTGGCGGCGAATTTGAAGAGTTTGCGGCAAACGTCCCGCTCTTTTTCCCCCGCGTGACGCCTTGGAAGAAAGTCGATTCAGGGTTCGATTTTCAGTTATACTTGAAGCACAGGGAATATCAGGCCGCAATGGGCGCCGTAAGTGCTCTTCTTTTGCTGGCCGCCAAGTTGTATTTCTTTCCTCATCAATGAAAAAACTGTCGATCATCTCACTGTTCGCTTTGCTGCTTGTCGCGGTCGGTCTTGCTTCAGCTCAGCCCGCTGCGGCGCGGCCAACTCCTGCATTTCCGTTTGCTCCCGGCGAAAAGCTAACGTACGAAGGCAAGATCAATAAATTTGCGGTTTCTGTAACTATCGGCGACATAATCTTTGAGGTCGGGCCTGTGACCGAAGACAAGATCAGGCTTAAGGTCGATGCCCGTTCCCGCGGGACGATGTTGAAGCTTTTCCGCTACAGTTTTTTGCAGCAGATCGACACGCTTGCCGACGCCCGTGAACTGTACGTTTACAATGACAGCAAGCGCGACGAACAAAAGGAAAGGATCCGCGACAGCGTTGCGGCCTTCGATTACGGAAAGAAAATGGTCACGTGGGTAGAGACGGACCCGAACGAACCCACGAAACCGCCGCGCACGATCGCAAGCGATCTTGATGGGCCGACACACAACATTGTTTCTGCCATTTATCTTCTGCGAACGCTTCCGCTGGCCGTCGGATACTCCACGAACATCAACGTCAGCGATTCGGGCCTTGTCTATAAGATCCCGGTTCGCGTCGTCGCACGCGAAAGGCAGAAAACGATCTTCGGCGATGTTTGGTGCTTCCGGGTCGAACCCGAGCTGTTCGGACCCGGCCGCTTTTTCGAGCAGAAAGGCAAGATGGAAATATGGGTCACCGAAGATGCACGCCGCATTCCCGTCCGCGCACGGGTCAACGCCGAGGTCGGCAAAGCCGACATCAAATTAAAGGACGTAACCAACCCCAAGTAAGCTCCCAGTAACATCGCACGGCTTGTTTCTTCGCCGCCCAGCACGCATAATCGAAGTTTATTATCGTGCTGGAATTTCGATCTATGGCGAAGAAGAAAGCGACAAAAGCAGTTAAAGAAAAAACGATCGAGTTCGTTGCGGACAGCCTCGCCCCGGTTTCCTCAGTTGAGACCGTGAAGGCTGCTGCTGTCGCAACTCCTCAGCTGTCGCCCGCAGAGATCGATCTTGAAAGCCGTTCGCCGGCATTCAAAGAGCTTGCCGTGCCGAAACTGCCAGCGCTTGAAAAGCAAAACCGCGCACGCCTGCAGGTCCAATCGCCTAACCGGATCTTCTTTTACTGGTCGCTGCGTTCAAATCCGTTCCAAGCACTTCAGCGAAGTTTAGGCGCGGAAACAGCCGGTTTCACACTTGCACTGCGATTGATCGATATCGAAACCGAGCGCGAAGAGCTGCAGGCGATCGAGCCCGAGGGCACTCATTGGTTCAACACCGAAGCAGGTCGCCAGTACCGGGCAGAGATCGGATTCTATTCAACCACACGGCCGTTTGTTCGGATACTGTATTCAAACACCGTCACGACGCCGCGAAAATCGCCCAGCCCACGCGCTGCAAGCGAATCGCAATGGCGCGTCACTTCGCATAAGTTTGCCGAGGTACTCGACGTCTCTGGTTTTCAACGGGACGCATTCGATGTCGCGATCGCAGGCGACGACGCTGCGGTTGCCGAGCAGGTAACGCACGCCGCCCTTGCCGATCTCCTTGGTCACAGCGAATACCCGCGTCATGATATCTCGCCGGAAGAGATCAGGTTTGCGCTTCTCGCTATTGCTTCGGGCCGGGCGCTTGAAGAGCTTCGCTGGAAGATCGGTGCCGCGCTGTTCGCGATCCTGCAGGCAAATGCCGAACAACTTGCCGCTGCGCGCGCGGCCGCCGCGATGAGCGAACATTTCGAGATCGATGAAACCGAGTTCGAAGAAGAAGAGATCGGCCCGACCGTCTTCGGCAACAGCCTCGTGCATTTTCCGCGCCGTTTCAAAACGCGCACCCGCGGCGAATATTCGCCGGTAAGTTCCTCTAGCGTTCGCTAGTTGTCGGTCGTCAGTTGTCAGTAGAGGTTTGATCGATCAACTGACCACTAACAACTGACTACTGACAACTGTTTATGCCCATCGGATATTTCAGCCTGATCCTCCACGCGCACCTGCCGTTTGTCAGGCACCCCGAATATCCCGAATTTCTTGAGGAAGATTGGCTCTTCGAAGCGATCACCGAGGTTTACCTTCCGCTTATTTATATCTTCGGGCAACTGCATGAAGCCGGCGCGGCGCCCAGGTTGGCGATGAACGTCTCGCCGCCCCTGTGCGAGATGCTGGCGGACAAACTGCTTGAAGAACGATACACCCGTCACCTCGAAAACCTTCTTGAGCTGGCAAAAAAGGAAGAGCATCGCACGCGCACCGCAGACACCGCCTTCAACGAAGCGGCAAAGATGTACGTCGCAAATCTTTCCGCGTCGCTCGAGATGTGGAACAACCGTTACAAACGAAACCTGATCAACGCGTTTCGCGAGCTTCAGGATGAGGGCGTGCTCGAGATCATCACCTGCGGCGCAACCCACGGATTTTTGCCGCTTATCTCGACGGCGGAATCTCGCCGTGCGCAGGTTGAGGTCGCGGTCGCAAATTACAAAAAGCATTTCGGCCGGCAGCCACGCGGCATATGGCTGCCCGAATGCGCGTACGAGCCTGGTATCGAAGATCTTTTAAAAGCGGCTGGTATCGAATACTTCATCGCCGACACTCACGCTATTTTGTACGGCGACCCGCGACCGCGTTTCGGAGTTCATGCCCCGGTGATTTGCGATAACGGAGTCGCTGTTTTTGCGCGTGATGTGGAGACGAGCCGACAGGTTTGGTCGGCCGAGGTCGGCTATCCCGGACATCATCTTTACCGCGAGTTTTATCGCGACATCGGCTGGGACGCGCCGCTCGAAATGCTCGGGCCGCACCTTCACGAAGACCAGGCGCGCCGCCATCTCGGTTTGAAATATCACCGCATTACCGGCAAAGACGTGCCGCAAAATGCCAAGAAGCCTTACATGCCGCAGCTCGCGCGTGACAAGGCCGCCGAAGACGCCGCGCACTTCATAGGCGAACGCATTGCACAGGCGCGCAAATTAACGGAAACGTTCGAAGGCCGCCCGCCGCTCGTCGTATCTCCTTACGATGCAGAGCTTTACGGGCACTGGTGGTTCGAGGGGCCGCAGTTCCTCGATTTCTTTTTCCGCAAGCTGCATTTCGACCAAAGCGAGATATCGGCTGTCACACCCGGCGATTTTCTCGACTCTGGATTGCCGATCCAGGTGCAGCAGCCGGCTGCTTCTTCGTGGGGCGAGAATGGATATTACAAAGTTTGGCTTAACGAGAAAAATGCGTGGATGTATCCGTTTCAGCATGATGCCGAACGAAAAATGACCGAACTCGCGAGCAAGTATGACGCGCTTCCGCGTTCAAATGGAACGGCTGAAACCATCACTCTTACGACGAGAATCCTTAACCAGCTCGCCCGCGAGCTCCTGCTCGCTCAATCCTCCGACTGGGCGTTTCAGATCTATCAGGGCACTACGGTTGAATACTCCTCACGCCGCTTTCGCTCGCACATCCACCGCTTCGATCTGTTGTACAAGATGTTAAGTAAGAGTGATGCATTCGCGCGTCCGGATGGAACGGCTCAAGACATCACTCTTACTCAGGATGAACTCGACCTTTTAACTGAGATCGAATCCCGCGATACGATCTTTTCCGAGATCGATTTTAAGATCTACGCCTCTAAAAAGATCAGCGCCAATACATAAGCGAGCCGTCGACCTTCCACCTGGATCCGCGGGCGTTAAATGCCTCGCCCGTCGAGTAGTCCACGGGATCGATCGGGTTCCACGGGTTTACCATCTTGATCTGGTTGAGCTCAGGATTGACGCCGACTATGACCTTTACGTGGGCGTAACCTTTTTTAAATTCGCCGGCCGCCCAATATGGGCCGTGCTGTTTCAGCGCTGCGCCGAGGTAATTGATGTCGATGTCTCCATCGCCCGCATGCCCGAGCCCGAGACATCTGGCTATCGTCAGGCAATTATCGGGCGCGACGCCCGTGCCGAGCCATTCATCGGGAAAGATATTCGGGTCGGCATTGAGCGTCGCCAGCGGCTCGTCGGCACTCTTGTTCTTCCACACATAAAGCATTTTTAAACACGCCAGCCAGCAAGTGCTGGCAGTCGATTGGGGGATATTATTGACCTCGGGTTGTACGTTGGTCCAAGCCATATTTTTCCATGTCCTCGTTTTTATTAATTTGCGATGTTGTTGGAGCAGTGAAAGATTAACACGAAAACGCGGAAATCAATTTTTAGGCAGGTTGTTTTAAGGAAGGACCTTTCAACGGCAGCCTCCAAAGCTTTCCGTTAAATTCAATGATCCAGAGAGCTTCGCCGTCCCATGCAAGTCCGGATATTCTGGATATGCCTTTGATCGAATACTTCGCCAACGCTTTGCCTTGGCGGTCCAACGCTCTAAGCGAGTTTTGAAAACCGTACCAAAAGTTTTCACCATCCCACGCAAGGCCGTGCGCCATATCGGCCAGGCCGCCGAATCGGATTTGAAACGTCGAAACAACTTCGCCTGATTTCGGGTTTATTTCCAAAAGCAGCTGGGTCTTGGATGGATCGATTCCATAATAGTCACCCGCCAACCACGAGGCCCAAATGGAAGTGCCGTCGAATGTCAGGTCAGTGTAGGACTGTGAATTTGTCCATTCGGGCCGGATCACCTTGTCGTAACGCATGTTCGTACTGGGATCGTCCACGTCGATCCATCCGAAAGAGTCACCGTATGTGTTCGCAACCCACATCTTTCCGTCGACAAACGTAATTCCGCCGGGGCTCAAAGTCTTTCCGAAAATGCGATTGGCAGCCGCGGCAAATTTAGGATCTTGTTTTGTGTCCCACGTTTCGGTTTTCGGATCGAAGGTCACTATTCGTCCGCGGTCCACGTAAAGCGGCACCCAAAACTTCTCGCCGTCGAATGCGATAGCGTTAGCTCGCTGTGGAACGTCTGCAGGTAGCTGCGAAACCTGTTTGATCTGGTCGAGATCTGCGATCTTTTGAGCATCAACCGCAACAACACCAAACGCAAGAACAAGAACGCTTAGCAGCCCAAGTTTCATCATGGCCGAAGATGTTATCACGTTTAACGAGTATCTTAATTACTTGTTTTTAGCTGTTTTGAAGCCGCAAATATCACCGCCCACGTCGAGGCGTCAGAATCGAACACTGAATTCAATCCCTGTTCTTCCATCGGCGGGTCGCCCATATATTCATCGCCGGCTTTCCAGAATGGTTGTCCTTTCTTGGGTCGAGCGGTTCCGCCAAACGCCCAAAAGTTTGCGCCGGCGATCTCCCGTACTTTTCCAACCAGCCTAAACATCTCCTCGAAATATTTATCGCGAAATGTCGTCGTCGCGGCCGGATCGAATGACTGCGCGTCGCGCGGCAAACCAAATTCTTCTATGACCATCGGCTTCTTAAGCTTTGTTGCGACAGCGAGATTTTCGCGAATGTATTCCGCCGTTTTAGCGTCGACCGCATCAAACTGCTCGGCCATTTTTCCGTTCTCGAACCAGCCCCAGTTCTTCGGCCAGATGTGGATGGTGAGATAGTCGATCTTTGCGTTCGCGTGTATCTGTTCGAACACGTTGATGTTTTCCGTGCCGATGTAGCCTTCGGTCCCGATCGTGACAAGATGATTTTTATCTGTTGATTTAATG
>JBJMGN010000018.1:0-8192 GCA_045807885.1 Pyrinomonadaceae bacterium
AAGTCCTTCAAAAGGTCCTTCTTGGTCACGCTCATTACCCTGATCTTGAGTTGCGTGCCGGTCAGGCTGTTTCGAACCAGATGCTGGAGGCCGCGCCATGAACCTTCGAGTTTTTGAAATTCCTCGTTGTGCATGATCTGGTTCATTTGTGCGGAGATCAGCCGGTCAATCTCGGCAATGCGGGAATTGATCGCAACATCCATGTTCTTGGACATAGTCAATTCACCGGACATTACCTGACCAACGAATTCGCCGATCATGTCCTTAGCGCGTTCCTTCTGATATTCGTCGCGCGCCATTTTGCCTTCCGTCAGGATCCTGTCTAGAAGGCTGCCTTCTTGTTGGACCTCAACGGCTTCGGCTGCGGCGGTTTCTTCTTTCTGTTTTGCCATTTCTAATTATTCCTCCTTTGCGAGCGCGTCGCTGAGTTCCTTTTGTTTATCCGCATTGCCGATGACTTCTTCAAGAAATGATTCAAGCTTTTCATTGCCGTCCATCTTCGAGCGAAGGTCGCCAAGTTTCTGCCGTGCTTCAACAAGCTTTCGCAGCGGTTCGACCTGCTTTACGATATTATCCGGCTCAAAATCCTCGATATCGTTGAATTTAAGCTCAACGCCCATTTTGCTCCCGTCATCCTGAAGCTTATTGTCAACCGTAAACGCAAGTCGCGGTTTCATTCCGGCCATGACCTGGTTGAAGTTGTCCGGATCGATCTCTACGAACTTTCGGTTCTTGAAAGCCGGAAGCGGTTCTTCGGGTTTACCCGTGAAGTCACCCATAACGCCTATCACGAACGGCAATTCTTTGAGTTCGATCGCCCCGCCGACCTCGACATCGTATGTGATCTGTACGCGTGGCGGACGAACGCGGTCGATCTTGTGCTGCAAACTTTCTTTTTTTGGCATTGGCTTTTCTCCTTTATATAAACTAGATCTTTTTTATTCCTCAATCACCGACCATGAAAAAAATGCGAACCTGACTATTGTCCTTGCTGGTTGTCGTTGGAATTCGTATTAAAACCAAGCGTTTGACGCAAATTGAATAACACCGTTTCGTCCTTGATCACGTCCTGCAGCCAGGATTCGAGCGGCATATTGCCCCACTTTACTGCACGCTGCACTATATAAGAGATAGGACTGTGAGGCTCTGTCTTTTGAAAGAAATCAGCGATATCGTTGAGCCGCTTGAGAGCGTCCTTGCGGGTCGAGATCGCACCGTTGGCAACACCGGCGGCTCGCACCGTTCCATCTTCGTTTACACCAGCTTCTCCGGTCTCGTCTGCTTCAACTTCATCCGGTTCCTCGGCTCGCTTTTCTTCGAGAAGTTTCTTGACCTGGGTGTGAACGTCGTCCAAAGCTTTTCGGAAACCCGTTAGGCCAGGCATTTGATTGCGGTCATAACGTGCCTCGATTACCGTATTCAGTTCCTTTATAGCCGCCCAGCACTCGTCAACCGCGAAGTTCACCGATTCCATTTCGGCCCGGCGGGTCGCCGCCACGGCCTTTCGCCAAAGATCGCCCGTGACGCGTCGTTGTGCTTCTGCTTGCGCCTTAAGCTCGTTAAGCCGGATCTGCTCAGCCGTTTCGAGCATTTCCATGTTCTCAGGGAAATCGAAGGTCTTAGAATCTTCCCAGTCGATCAGGCTATAACCGTCGCCGCCTGTAAATGGAATGGCTTTCACGGCGAAGGCCCCCTGGGATTCGAACCATGCGATCGCATTGGCACGACCTTCCATATCACCTTCGTCGACCTCCGGATGAAGTGTGTCCCAAAAACGGTCCTGTAAGCCCGTTAGCAGCTGAATACTGTCGCGAAGGCCGGTGAACCCGTGGATTTTAATTAAGGATTCAGAAAGCCAGGCGGCGATCTGCAGGTCTTTGGACTGTGAGGTGATAGCGGGAACGGCGAGGTTTATTACCTGCCGGTAGTCCGCGACCTTCAATTCTGTCGTCCACGCACCCTGGTTAAGGTTGTCATCGGCACGACGCGCTTCGTTGATCTCATCATAGATCCCCGAATATCGCAGGCTCTCGCCCGACGGCGATTCCTCCGAAATGGGATGAAGCATCGCTTCGACATCAATCACTGCAGGCTTTTGCAGCACGTCACTCATCGAAAATACTCCTTGCCTTTAGAAAACAAAGGAAATATGGCGAATGATCTACGGAAGTACGAACATTCTAAACGAAATCGAAATTTAAAGCACCAACAAAATCAAGCTTCCGGTTCTGAATGGCGAAATTTTATGGAAGTGATGTCAAGAATCGACTTATCACGCCCGTCCATCCAGAAAAGCTTGGTGCCCTCGCCTACGAAAACCTCATTTCCGACATCGCGCCAGTCGGTCATTCGCCCAAGGCGGACGAGATCGTTATCGCTCTTCCAGGTGCTCGAATAAAGCGCCGGGAAGAACATTTCGCCCTGCAATCCATTGACCATTTCGACTTCGGCCTGGATCCAGTAAAGGTCGCGCAGGGTTTTCGGTTTGAAAAAATTGACCGACAGAACGTTTTCGAACGGCAGCCATACATAGCTGTCTTTGAAAAAGGCCTCGAAAACGCACATCGTAAGGTCGTTGTAGTCGCGAAAGTCGGAAAAGCCTTCACCGTTGATCTCGCAGGAATATGCGGGCCGCTCTTCTTCGACACGGTCGATCTCTATCTGGGCTTCGGCGGGGTTTCCCTCGCGAATTCGATTGATCGCATTCAGCAGTCCGGAAACGTGCGGCGGCTCCGCACCGAGAAATTCTGGCTTTTGACCGTCGGAAAACAGCTTTGCACGATCACGCTCGGCCTTAAAATTCTGGCGATAGATCATCGACCCGATCATTGCATTCGCATCCTGGTGGCCAATAACCTCCAATTGTTTCTCGGCACGTTCCCATTCGCCTGAAAAACAGGAAAGCTCGAAAAGAAACGTTCTAGCCGGCTCGTTCGTTGGGTTCGTTTTAACGAGTTTCAGTGCTGATTCGACCGCTGCGGTCAGGTTGCCCGCATCCAACTGCAATTTGGCATCGTTCATAGGTTTAGTTGTCAGGGCCGGTTCGGCCATATCATTTTAAGAATGTCTGCGGCACACGGACCTGTTCGAATATTGCCTTGTCGAACACGTTCTCGCCTTTCGACTTGATCGTTGCCGTCACCTGTTTCCCGCCCACTGTGAATGAGAGTTGATACACACCGCCCTCTAGTTTTTGCGGTTTCGAAGCCTCAACGAATTTGAACAGTCCCCAGCTACCCGGGTACTTGACCGGCCCACCTGCGGTGGTGGTAGTTGCGGTATTCGAGTTGCTTGCGGTATTCGCTCCGCTGGTGGTCGCGGGCGCGGAAGCCGAAGATCCGCCTAGGCTTATCAGCACGCCGGTTTCCGTGCCTTGAGCCGGAAATTCTAAGTTGACCGTACCCGTCCCTTCAGCTTTGACCGGCTGCCCGTCGATCGTCATCTCGACGGTCGCATCCTTGGGCGGTTGGAGTGAAAATTCATACGCAAACTTGGGTGTTGCCCCGGAGCTATATAAGGCCTTACGCAGCTTCATCAAGTTGTTCAAATACGTTACAAACTCGTCGCTGAATTTAAGCTCGGAAGTATCTTTTACCTTGAGCTGGTTGTTCGATTCTTCGAAATACCGACTCAGCTTTTCATCATAGAACTTCGAGAATTTGCCTTCACCCGGAGCAAGGAATGCCGAGAGCTTTGCCAGGTCGGTCTCGGTCGTCCCGGCCGTGAACGGATAACCCTTTTCGATCTCTTTGGCGTCCGGCAAGAGCTGTTCGTTCCAGATCTTCACCATTTGCCCCTGCGCGTCTGCGCCAAGCAGTAATTTCAAATTACCGATCGGCCGCTGGATCATCGCTGCCGCGGCCTGGCCCGACGGCGTGTCATTGAATCCGGCAAGCAAATTCGTGACTGCCGTTTCGCGGGCGCGAATCTTGATCGGGTCCTTGTCGTCCGCCATTTCTTCGGCGATCTTTTTATACTGGTTTTCGGAAACACCGTTGAAATCGTTATAGACCTGTCCGAGAATGCCGCGGTATTTCGCTACGGGAGCAGCATTCGGGTTCTCTTTGGTTCCAACGAACGTGAATAGAGCGCGAAACTCGGTTTCCGGCGGTGTGCCGCCTGTTGACGTGTCCTTCTTTTTCGAGAAAAAGCTCTTGATCCAGTCGATCCAACTTGGACTTTCGGGCTGCGCGGAAAGATTCGTATTCTTGGCGATCTCCTTAACAAGGATTTCCATCGGCGAGTTCGCTTGCGCAAACGTTTGAAGCGCGTTGGTCGCATCCGCCTTTGTCTTGTATGGTTTGATATCGACCGCCTTGACGAATTTCAGCCAGTGGTCGGCATAATCGCGGTAATAACGTTCCTGCAGCTTTGCCGAGTCGGTCGATTGAGCCAGAGCCTTACGTCCGAGCTCTCCCATTACCCAATCATCTTCACTTAACTTTAATTCTGCTTCGAGGATCGCGATCTTCATCGAATCAAAGCCCGGGCGTGTGAAGGCGCTTGGGACAACATATCGGCCTTCGATTATCGTGTTATCTGCCCCATTTCGGGCCAGGATAGATTCAACAGTGGTCGGCCCAACCTTGTCGTCAACTTCTTTCGATATTTCCGTTATTTTACGGCTGTAGTACCTATAAACCGCAGGAAACGCCTGCAGCTTGCGGCGGGTGTCTTCGACGAGTTTCGCGTTGAGGCTGATTCGGGGGAAGTTGCCATTATCGGCTCGCCGATCTGCCTGTTTCGCCCAGAACTCAAGGTTTTGTTGCGCGACCAATTTCATGTCACCGGGAACTTTGGAGTCGGCGATCCAATAATCCTTGAGAGCTTCTGAGATCTGCGTAGCTTCTGCTTTATTTTGATACTCACCCGACAGCATTAGATACGCTTTCAGAAGGTCGTAGTATTTGCCTAGTGTTTCCTCTTCCTTTTGAGTGAGTTGCGAGGGATTTGCAACCGGCTGGCTATCCGCAAATTTACGCAGGTCGGCCTCTACACGTTTTAACGCGGGGGCTTTGAACCGCTGTTCGACCACTGAAAAATAGAGCGGAAGTAAACTTCTTGTGTAGATCGCGCTGCCCGAATACATCCCGAAACGCATGTAGAAAGGTGCGCCATTACGGTCGTAATCATCGAGCTGCGTCATCAGTGAACGCAGTTCGTCCGTCACCACGATCTCTCGACGCGTTTCGTCTTCGTTTTTGGCAAGGATGTCCTTTCCAGCATCCGCCTTTCGCATTGCGAGGAGCTTTTCACCGCGTGCGGCAGCATCATTTAGCAGCTGCCGGTTCGTCGCAAGCGATACGCCAGCCAACAACAGGAGGAGACCGACGATCAACGCTCCGAGGATCGTCACGATCCATCCGAATATCGGCGGCCGCTGACGCTGAGCAACAAAGGTCTTGACCATGTCTTTGTCGCGCAGGACCACGTCGCGAAAAAGCCTTTCAGAAAAATATCCGTTGGCGACGGACACCGGTGCGTTTGCTGATCCTTTACCCGCGGGCGAAGCGGTGAAATAAAATCCGCGCAGGAACGGGTTTTCACTGAATGGATTCGGCCGAAACAGCGCATTGACGAAGGCACCGAACTTGCGCCGGGCAGAACCGAAATGCAGTGGGAAATTAAAGATCTTGAGCTGCCGGACCGGCGGAAACGGGGCGGAAAGGCGCACAAGCCGCCGTTTCATCACCGAATCCTGCAGGATCTCGTACTCGCTGTCGAAAAGTCCCTGGGCATTGTCGCTTTTCTCGATCGGGATCGTTGCGCCCCAAACCAGGGTCTTGTCCTCGTTTTTCGAGCTCGAGAACGAATCGCGAAACCCCTCGATCGAATCGGCGTGAGTGAAAACAAGGTAAACAGGGAACTTAACCTTTACGCGTTGAATCGCATCGTCAAGTCTTGCGCGAAGCACCTTCGCCAATTCTTCGATCTCTCTTTCGTCACCTTTGACGATGGTCTCCGCGTTGACGACAAGCACAAAACCATCGAGCGGCCGATTCGAGCGATACTTCTTAATGGTATCGACAAGTGATGCCCATTCATCCCCATCGACGCCCTCGGTCTGGTATCGGCCGGCCGTGTCGACAAATACGGCGTCGCTGGTTACTCGCCAATCAACCGCAGGGGTCGGCCGAATGAAACGCAGCTCAGACTGCCGCTGACTCGGAAGCGGCTGAAAATTAAGATTCGAACTGATAACCAGCGAGCTCTTGCCCGATCGTGGACCGCCGGCAACTATGTACCACGGTAGCGAATAAACAGCATCGCGCCCGGTTTCACCCAAGTTCGAGGATTTAAGGAATTGAACAGTCTCTTCAGCACTTTGAGCGATGCTGGGATATTGGCCCGTCGGTGCAGAAGCTTTTGCTCCGTTGGTCGGTGCTACGGAGCCGTCAGCCGCGCCGGCCTCCTTCGCCGCTTCTGCCGCAGCCGCTTCTTTTTCCGCTTTTTTCTTGCCCCGTCGGGAAACGAACCAGGTCAGCAGCAGTGTGAAGGGAAGCGTGAGCAGGATCAGTATGATGGTCACAACTTTCGTGTTGTTCCCCATCATTCCCGCAGGCATCATCATTACAATAAAGCCGACAATGCCGTAAAACGACATCAAGCTGCCAATGCCAAACGCAAACTTCAATTGACTTACTTGCCAGCTATTCATAACTCCTGCGTGCTACCTAGAGCGGAAGTTTTTCAACCGTGTCGTTGAGAAACTTGATCGAAAGCATGAACAAAATTCCGTAAATGATGACCGCCAAACCGACACCGCCAAGCGCGGTCAGCTTTGCCCAAATGGGCATCCCGCGTTTTTCGGGTGGTTTTGGTTGATCGTTTGCCAACCAATGCGGTGAAAGCTCGACCGGCGTAATTTTCCCTACTTTGACGAGAGCGTTGGCCGTCTCCTGCATTATTGCTAGCAGCTTCTCGTGCTCGTAAATAGCGTAGCGGCCCTTGAAACCGAGCAGCATGCAGTAGTAATACACCTCGATGGCGTCCTGGGTAACTTCAGCCTGCTTGAGCATCGATTCGAGCTTCTCGAAAAATTTGTTGCCTGCAAGCTGCTCGCCGAACAGTTCGAGCTGCAGCGGGTTCTTTTCCCATTCGATCTTCAGCGGGAAGTTCGCGGTCAAAATGCTCTCATCCATAAAGGACGCAAGCGCGAATTTCGATACCTGGACGATCTTGTGATTGAACTTGTAACGCTCGGCGCGTTTTTCAAATTCATCGAGCATTCCGGCGATCTTGGGCCGAAGCTCATTCGAGGGCGCGACGATACCGGCCTTGAGCCTGAGGATCAGGTCAAAGATCGGCCCCGCAAAAGTAATCAGGTCTTTTCTGCCGGCTTCCATCGGGTAAAGGATTAAGGTTTACCAATTGTAGAGTAAGTCTATCCGTTTCGCCTAGAGCAACTTGCAGTTTTGATCCAGGAAACGAAATTAAAAAATTATTGCTGTTTGGCGCGACCGCCTAGCGAAGATCGAGCACCTTCAGGATTCCGATCAGAATCCCCGTTCGCGCTTTAAAGTTTCAAAGTGCTTTCTATATATATTAAAACGAAAAACCGCTTGGTTAAAACTATTTTTTGATCCGAAAGACTCCTTCAGCGAATGGGAAGACGCAACTGCCCGATGTTTTTTGCCGAAAATTGCTCGTTTTTTCTCCGTTGCGTACGGTTATAAACAGATTTCCTTCACTTCCATTGTTAGAATGCTTTTTAATATCTGTAATGACTCCAACGAAAGCAGAAGAAAAGTTCAAAGCGATCACGGAACAGGTCAGAGGCAAGGTTGTTGCTGAAGTAAGGTTCCACAGCGCGAACGAAATATCGATAGATTTTTCGGACGGCACCTCTCTTTATATTGATCGCGGCTTTGACGAACTTGAATTCACTCTTACAGAAACAAGCCGGGAATAACAGACGACGCTGTAGGCGGTGAATCGCGAAATCACGACCGCTCGCGATAAACGAACCACGATCCATTAATCACGGGTCAACATACAACGATTCCCGCAGCTGGCTACCAAAAGGTTAGGGTTTCACGGCGTAGAGCTCAAGCTTTTCGTCTGGGATCTCGTTCGGAACGTAAACCGATATCACCTTTGAGCCGGCAATACCGTTCCAATACGGCCCCATGCTGTCGAGCTGGAAATATTTGAAACCGACACGCGCCGGGATCGGCGCCGGCGGCGGATTT
>JBJMGN010000019.1:0-5602 GCA_045807885.1 Pyrinomonadaceae bacterium
TCAGGGTTTTATAACATTTTTGTATCAAATTCGTCCAGATTTGCTCAAAACGCGATGTTTGCGCCACCCTTGCGCCACGTCGATCACTGCGCCGGCGCGGCGCAAGAATCGCATGTTCGGCGAAAAAACATGCGTGGGACAGTGGGACATGGGACAGATGGCGGGTCGGTGTACAATAGCGGGCGATGGCGGAATTCGTACGGTTTCTGACTGACAATTGGCGCGAGCTGCTAGTGCTGACGCGCGAGCATATCGTGATCGTGCTTGCGGCGACAGGGCTTGCGATGCTGATCGGCTTGCCGCTCGGAATTCTGCTCACGCGAATCAAGAGCCTGCAGACGCCGATATTGGGATTCGCGAACGTCATGCAGACGGTGCCGAGCCTGGCATTGTTCGGCCTGCTCATCCCGCTCCCGTTCATTGGCGGCATCGGGGCGAAGACCGCGATCATCGCTCTGGCGCTTTATGCTCTGCTTCCGATCATTCGAAATACTGTGACCGGCATTCTCGGGATTGACCCGAAAGTTCGTGAGGCGGCTACGGCAATGGGAATGACCGACGGCCAGATCTTGCGGATGGTCGAGCTTCCGCTGGCAGCCCCCGTAATTCTGACCGGCATTCGCGTCGCGGTCGTCATCTGCGTAGGCGTGGCAACGGTTGCCGCGGCGGTCGGAGCAGGCGGGCTAGGAACTTACATTTTTCGGGGCCTGCGGCAAAACGACAACAACCTCCTTCTGGCTGGCGCGATCGCCTCCGCCCTGCTCGCTCTGCTTTGCGACTTTACGCTGGGCCGGATCGAGCGTTCGTACAAGATCGGCGAACGGCAAACAAGCAACAGCACGCCGCTCATTGCGGCGGCGGCAGGCGTATTCGCTCTAATAGTTGGTTTGAGTTACCTGCCGGGAGTCTCGGGAACAAATCCCACCAATGCTCTCGCCAACGGACGGAAGATCGTTGTGGGCTCTAAGGATTTCACGGAATCGGTGATACTCGCCGAGATCCTGGCTCAGACGCTTGAAAAGCAAGGCGTTGAGGTCGAGAGAAATTTCGAGCTTGGCGGAAATATTCCGCATGATTCGCTGTTGTCGAAGCAGATCGACGTTTATCCGGAATATACCGGCACGGCATACACGGCGATCTTAAAGCATAAGCCGAAAACAGATCCGCAGGCGGTCTATGATGAAACGAAAAGCGAATATGCGACGAAATTTGGCCTGACAGTTAGTCCGCAACTGGGTTTCGCGAACGATTTCGCAATTCTGGTGCGGGGCAATGTTGCGAAGGAGAACAACCTTAAGACAATATCGGACGCCGTGCCGATCTCACGAAATTGGCAGGCCGGCTTTGGCCAGGATTTTATGTCCCGCGCTGACGGGTATGCGGGATTTGTAAAGGCTTACGGCTTTTCGTTCGCAAAACAGCCGCGAGAGATGGACCTGTCGCTCACGTATCGTGCACTGGAATCCGGCGAGCTGGATATTATCGCCGGCAATTCTACGGACGGCCTGATCAAGCAGCTGGACCTTTTTCAGCTAGCAGACGACCGCCATTTTTTCCCGCCCTATCAGGCAGTGTTTATAGCGAGAACAGATGCCGCCGAAACGCTGAGGACCGCGTTCGAAAAACTTGCCAATGCGATCTCGACCGATGAAATGCGGGAAATGAATCTGGAAGTCGACGGCAAAAAGCGAACGCCGAGATCTGTCGCCGCCGGATGGCTGGCAACGCATCCGTAGTTTGCTATGGCGCGCGGCGGGCATCGTCCGGGTCCGGTTCATTGACGGCCCGTTCAACTGCGCGGCCGCCGCTCAATGCCGAAACTGCTCCGATAATGACGATTGCTGCTGCGAGCAGCAAAAGCGGATAAAAGAAAGGCGATACTGAAACCGTTCCGAAAACGAAGATCATGGTCCCGACGAAGGCAATAAGCACGGTGACGGGGATCGCAAGGTAGCTTACGAACTTTGCAGCGATCGAATCGGCGGGAGTGTTCGCCCGTGTGCCGCCCATGTTCCAGATCTGATAAAGCGGATATGCGAAAACGATGATCCCAAGTATCCAAAGCGCGGTAAAGCTCGTTTCGCCATAGCGTGCAAAATACAAGTAATGCGCGATCAGGCCCATCGTGACGACCACAAGAGCCGCCTGTATCAGGAACATACCGCTGAAACGCTCGAAGCGTTCCGGGCCTTTTACGTCAGTGTGCTGACTCCGGTCCGCCGTGTGCGACGGCGAGCCCGTAATCCCGAAGAATTCGATACTTATAAGAAGCAGGTTCGCGATCAATGCAACGATGAGAAAAATGATCCACGGAAAAGACATATCGATCCTCTTCAACGCCTGTTTCGTTAAATGATTGCAATGAGACGTTTTACCTTTAATTATGGGCAGTTTCTACAATAGAGATGTTTTCTGAACTACAATCGATGCACTATTTTGGAACGCGTGGCCGAATCAGGGCCCGAGGGGCCTTTAAGATGCTTGCAATCGCCCGTAAATTGTTGTAATCTCATAATTTGAAATTTCCTTCTCTCTTTGATCGACGGTAATTTCGCTCCTCAATGTGAGGTTGCGAACAGAACTCGAGAGATGGTTCCTTTATAACTGTCAGAAGCGGCTCTTATGTTTTTATGAGCCTTCTCGCGTTGGTCATTCGCTGCTACCGTTACACCGAAAGTATCACCCACCGTTAGATAACTTCTTAAATATTCCTGAAGATCTTATGCGCTCATATTAGTTGAGTTGCGCGTTACCCCTTACTTACGTGTGGGTTGCGGCTTTTTTGAGTTCTTCGGTTGAACGAGATAAATAAATTTAATGAATTTTAGAGACTTGGGCTTGCAGCCGTTTTTGACGGAAAGATGCGAGTCATTGGGTTACACTGAGCCTACACCCATTCAAAAACAGGCTATTCCATTAGTTTTAGACGGCAAGAATGTAATCGCTACGGCCGAAACGGGTACAGGCAAGACAGCTGCTTTTCTGCTGCCGATACTTCAAAATCTGGGTATCAAGCAAAAGAAGGGCACCACAGTTCTTATCCTTTCACCTACCCGCGAATTGGCGAATCAGACTGATGCGGCATGCCGTGAGTTCGCTCCTAAACATATTCGCTGTGCTTCGATCATCGGAGGAGCGGGTTACAAGAATCAAATCGATGCGATCCGTCGCGGTGCGAACATTATCGTCGCCACGCCAGGACGCCTCATGGATTTCATGGAGCAGGGATTGTTGAATCTATCTAAGATAGACACATTCGTCCTCGATGAAGCCGATCGAATGCTCGATATGGGCTTTCTTCCGGTGATCAAAAAGATCAGTAAGGTGATTCCGGCAGACCGCCAGACTCTGTTCTTTTCCGCAACTCTCTCGAACGATATCGAACGCATTGCGCTTTCCCTGATGGACGACCCGCATTACGTTGAGGTCAGCATTCGGGGCAAAGCTGCGACGACTATCGAACAGATGGCCTATTCAGTGGCTCACCAATTCAAGATGCCGTTATTGCTGGATCTGCTTGAGAAAGAAGACTTTGACCGAGTACTGGTGTTTACTCGGACGAAACGCGGTGCCGACCGAATCGCGCACGTTTTGGAAAAGCGTGAGCACAAATCAAACCGGATACATGGCGATCGCTCCCAATCGCAGCGTGAAGCTGCTTTACGGGGCTTCAAGACCGGTAAAACGAGGGTTTTAGTCGCAACCGACGTAGCCGCACGGGGAATCGATATAGATTCGGTTTCACATGTGATAAACTATGATATACCGGAGGCACCCGAGGATTATGTTCATCGCATCGGCCGTACGGGCAGAGCGGGTAACAAAGGGCGCGCAATAACCTTATTTACCGTCGCTGAAGAGCATTCGATGCGAGCTATCGAGCGGCTCACCGGCCAAGCAGTCGAACGAGTGTTTTTGCCGGATTTCGGCGGAACGATCTCAGCGAGTGTTGCATCGGTAAAAACCGTCAAATCGAACCAAAGGACCTTTCGGTCTTATGGTGGCAGACGGCGAAGATAATTTTAGGAAGAATCATTTATGAAAGCAGAGAAATACGAAGCTGGACAAAAAGTATCGATGATGTGTTCCGGCTGCGATACGGAAACACCCCATACAATCGAGACGGTTACGAAATTGGGCAAGATCTCCAAGGCGATGTGCGACACTTGTGAGACGGTAAGTACATTTAACCGCGGCGTAAAAACCTCGGTTGCCAATGGCAGGACGAAAGAAGCCTCGCCGTACGACCGTACTCGGAAGTACCGCAAGGGCCAGGCTATGAATCATTTCAAGTTTGGCCATGGCGAAGTGACCGCAGTACTCGAGACCCAAAAGATCGATGTGCTTTTCGGCGACACAACACGTCGCCTGATCCACGCGCAGGACGCGCAATAGTTCAACTTCAAACTACGAAAAAGGCGACTCGAATCATCGAGTCGCCTTTTTTATGAACCGATAATAAATTATTTCCTTCGAAGAAGCATTCCGATCACAAGGCCGATGGCCGCTGATATCAGTATTGTCTGTCCCGGCTTTTGACGCGCGTATTCCTTCGCATCTTCAATGACCTCTTTCGGATCCTTATTCTGAATTTCCTTAAATTTGTCGCCGGCCCATGCAAATTTCTCTTCAGCGTAAATTTTGGCCTTTCCCGCTGCATCCTGAACCTTTTGTCCGTAATCCTGAGCTTGCATCCTTAGTTCTCCTAAAAACTCGTCTTCTACGTTTTCCTTTTCAAAAGGAACCAGACTTTGTTCAAGTTCCTTTTCCGCCTTTTTCACTTCCTCTTCAAATTCTGACATTTCCCTTTTTCTCCTTCATCAATCGCAAACATCGCGACCGAACGGTACGAATGACGTTTCGATGCCCTTTTCGCCCATCCAGTTTTAACGAATTTCGTCGCAAAATGTTCAATTGATTTCGATTGCCTGAAAAAGGCTTGACAGTCGAAATACCAAAATGTAGTCTTATGTACTTGCTGTAAGTAAGCACTTACTTCGGAGTTAAATCTTTGATTAAAGACTTAATTAATTGTGAGCACGTCGGCCGGATGTCCGGCGACGACAGGCGCAAACAGATACTTGAGACGGCAGTGCGGCTCTTTTCGAGTCATGGATTCAGCGGAACAACCACGCGAAAGATAGCCGAGGCAGCGGGTGTTTCCGAGGCAATGGTATTCCGCCATTTTTCGACCAAGGACGAGCTTTACGGCGCGATTCTGCACGAAAAAGCTTGCGAGGAAGGAAGCCATAGATTTCCGTGGGATTCGAATGAACCATTGCAGAAAGCGATTGAAAGCAAAGACGATTATGGAGTTTTTTACCATATCGCCTTGCACGCATTAAACAAACAGCAGGCGGACGTTGGTTTTATGCGTTTGATGTTTTTCTCTGCACTAGAAGAACACGAATTGGCCGAACGTTTTTTTAACGAATTCGTTTCTAAGGTGTACGAATTTATTGGCGCGTACATCGAGCAGCGTCAGAGTGAAGGGGTAATGCGCGCGATAAATCCGCGTGTGGTCGTGCGGGCCTTTCTCGGAATGGTCATCCATCATTCGCTGAATAACATTCTCTGGGACAAAAAAAGGACGCTCTTAAAT
>JBJMGN010000020.1:0-13759 GCA_045807885.1 Pyrinomonadaceae bacterium
GGCTGCTTTCAAACGTGATGCGAGCAATACCCTTTTTTGTGCCCCGGCGCACAAAAACGTCTTTCTTATAATCCAGCGTGTCGAACAGTGCCCATGCGATCGCCTCGATTATCGTCGTTTTGCCGGCACCGTTCTCCCCCGTTATTGCGGTAGAACCGCGCGCAAAATCGAACGCCGCCGAGGCGTGAGACTTGATATTTTCAAGCTCGACACGTTTGATGAACATTGGTTCTTGATAAGATTTTAAGCTATCGTTCAGGCAATGCCGAACCCGATGAATTCCTTTTATTCAACAGGCAGTGGATAGTTGATATTGGCACGTTTTGGCACCGATTAGAAAATATGAAGATCGAGAATGGAAACCTGATCATTGCCGTGCTGCATACGCCGCGTGAGAAACTTTTTGGCATTTTGGATGAGATCTCGCCCGCAGGGGTTAGTATGCGTTCGGTAGACCTAAGTTACTTTGACGATTGGCGTGCGGCCATCGCGAATGATGAGCCATATTTGCCTATGAACGATTGTTTTGTACCGATGTGGCGGGTCGAAAAGATCTCGCGAGACGAATCGACGAACGATTCACTTTCGTTGGGCGAACAATTCGAGAAACGCACTGGGCGCGCTATCGGGGAATTCTAACCTTTGAATTGAAGAAGCCGGTCAGAGTTTTCGAATGCTTATAGCGCCGTTGCTGGTTGTGAGGTTGATATTGGAATCACCTGCGCCAACCGACGCTTGAAGGTTCTGCCCCCCTTCGCCTTCGTTTTTATACGTGTAGTTGAGTGGGATTTCCGACGCGAATGCGCCAAAGCCATATGACGCCTTCACAGTAAAGGAAGATTTGAATGGGATCTGGAGGCGGATTGAACCACTTGAAGTTTTGAATCCATATAAGCCGCCCGCCAGCAGCTTCCCCTTGAAAACCACATTACCGCTAATAGAGCTTGCTTCGATCTGTCGATGCTCGACCTGCTGAAGCGTTACATTTCCGCTTCCTGTCCTGGCTTTGAAAAGGTCGCCGATCTGACCAGGATTTACACCAAACGCAAGGATATTACCGGAGGTAGTCTCGAGCATTATCGAGCCTTCAGAAGATTCAACGATCAAGTTTCCCTGATATGTGATCGCGTTTATTCCGCCCGCGATATTTCGAATCGAAATGTCGCCTTCGGCAGTCTTGACGTTTACTTTCTTGATCGAATCGATGACAGTTTCGGTCGAGCGCCCCGAGAGATCCATCTTGGACTTTAAAGGAACATCCAGTTCGATGTCCGCTCCCGAAAGACATTCGGACATAGGCCCCTTTGGTGAACCTTCAGCGCGAATATTCGTTACCATCAGCCAGTTCGCCTTTCCGGATCCGGGGTCTTTTTCGAGAACCTTAAAACCGGGTAGGCGTCCGGATCGAACGAACACGCGCACTTCATTTCGTTCCCATCCAGTGATCTTTAGGTTGCCCTCGGCGACGCACATCTTAAGATTCACGTTCGGGTCTACCGTGATCGACTTCTCGGTGGTTTGTTTTATTTCTTCGCGAGGATAGCTCGGGGGTTCCGGCATAGGCGTGCCCGGCTTATATACGCCGGGTTTGGCCTTTGGTTTTGGTGTCGCGGGGGGCTGCTGTGCAATGGCTAACGTGACGCCTGTACACAGCGATACCAGCAACACACCGATCTTGAACATCTCTACTGCCATTTGAATTCACTTTGCCGTACTACCTGATAGTGGCCATCAACTCATCCTTCTGCGCAACAGTATTGAGGAGATCGATCTTGTCCTGATACGAGGAATATAAAACCTGACGCGCAGCCTGATTGTTCGGGTTTTTGCGAACGACCTTTTGCATGCGCTTGATCGAGTCATTTACGACCGCAAGATCGCGTTCGAAGTCTACACGCGAGGAGCCGGTGAAAACTGCATCCTTTCGACCATCAACCGTCTCCTTCAGATCGGCGATCGTTTTGATGTAGCTCTCTTCACCCGGAGCATAATAAATTGCGTTGATCGCCCTAGGCGCGTTTGCTTCGCGAACTATTTGCTCAAGCTTTTTATCTGAATGAGTAGACACTTTTATTTGTTGAACTGCGACCGCATCGGAATCGAAGCCCGAAACGCTTTTGCCTTCATTCAATATCGGCGCCGAAGTCGAAGGCACGGCTGGTATGGTCGCATCCGGATTCGGCACAAAAACGACATCACCTCGAGGCGCGGTTGACTCAACCGGTCGCAACGTCCAAACCACTGCCATCAACCCAAAAACGATCAGCAAACCGGCCATCGCAATTACTGATCGATCTTTGATCGACATTGCGAAGAAGGAATAAACCTGCTGCCAGAACGGCCGTCTAGCCTTATCAATTTCGATCGAATCGTTGATCCGGGTCCAGAGACGCTGCGTCGGGACAAGCGCATTCATCTCGCGTTCAAGGGTCGAAAATACGAACGAGTTCTCATCTTCGGCGACGGCGAGTAGGCGAGCACAATTGTCGCAGTTCGCGACGTGGTGCCCGATACGCAGGCTGTCATCCTGCGTAGTCTCGCCATCCAGAAAGGCCTGGATGGTGCCTATATCAATACATTTCCCGTTCATAGATTTTCTCTCCCCGATCTGCCGTAGAATTTTGTGAATTCTGCCCTCGCGCGTGCGACGTATGTCCCGATACTCGTTTCGTTAAGCGAGAGGCTCTCGGCAATTTCCCTATATGACAATCCCTGCTGCTTCAGTACTAAACAACTTCGAAGCGGCTCTTTGATTTTGTACAACGCCCGGTTGATCTCGTCGACTTGCGCCTGTTGCTCGAATTCCGATTCAACCGAATAAATACTCTCTTCAACCGATGATTTGACGTAATTTTCGTCACGCGTGTTCGCCCTAATGTTACCTCTAACGGTGTTCTTCGCTAGGTTTAACGCTACCCTTATCAGCCACGGCCGAAGCATTTCAAGGTCCGGAAGCGAATCCATATGCTTATAAAGCTTTATGAAAACTTCCTGAGTCACATCCTCAGCAAGCCCGGAATCGCGAACTACAGACCGAGCGGCGCGGAAGACGGTTCGGTGATGGAGCGAAAAAGCTTCTTCAAAACCGATCCTTTCCTTCGCTGCTGCAGACGCCGTATGGTCGGCCATTGACTCCACGAATATGTCCGTCGCCTTACTCATTTTCAGCATCGATCAATGCCTTTCACACCTAAAATACACCACAAACGTCACTTTTGTGACATTTCGGCTTCACATCGAGATAAGTTGAATGTTTCTAACAACTTCCGGCTCCAAGTCCGCCTCGTCACACGCTGCGATCAGGAAATTATGGCTTTTTTCGTCCTGATCCGCAATTTCGCTCAGCAAAGGTAAATTTCCGATATTCCCGTCTTCGACAAACGTTGGTTCAATGACTGCGAGCCTTTTCAGCGAATCGTGAAGATGCCGACTGCCGACACCAAATTCGCCGATGTCGCTGTCAATCGTTAGGCGGATCTCGGCCTGTTCCTTCGCAAAGTAAGACATCAGCGCCGCTGCCATACTGACGCCGTTTTCGAATCGCTCAGGCCGAACGATGTTCTTTCCTTTTTGCTCAGCCTCGATCACATCGCGAAGTTTATACTCGGCCCGAAGGCCCGCCGGCATGCGAGTGTCCACGATGATATTCACTTTTTTGTCGTCCTCAGCCGAAAATTCGCGGACGGTCAGTTGTGTCGATCGTGCAGTTGCTTTCCAATCAACGCGACGAAGATCGTCGTTTGGACGATAGTCGCGTAATGCATAAAGATCTTGGCCGAGGCCTCGATGGGTAGATTCGAGGCGTCCCGCTTCGAGCGAAAGATCATCGAGCGCATGGGTAATCGGCTCAAAATTTGGAAAAACGATGAGTTCGGTTTCGCGAGCCGGTAAGCGTCGGCGATGCCGAAAAAAGCCAAAGGGAAATTTCGTGGAGATCTCGAAATCTTTGATGAGAAATCTGCCGCGTGAGGAAAACACGTGAGCGGTTTTGGTTTCGATGGTCTCGTTTCGGGGAATCCGCACAAAATGATCAAGTGTACGGCGAATGATAGGCGGCCGTGATAACCGGTCCGCGATGAAACGGGGCAGGATCTCACGTATCTCCTCAGCGGCAACCGATTCCACATGCTCTTTACCGCGAACCTCGGCCACGACCGAATAACTTGGCAAGAAAAGCTTTCGATTTGTCAGGCTCACGAAAATATGCGTTTCCTCACCCGCGAAGATCGTTTCAGGAAATCGCATTTTTACATCGAGCTTTTTAAGCGTGTAGCCGCCAGCAAAGAATGCAACCACTATAGCCGCAAAGAGGAATGACAAGATAAGGAAGAGCAAATTGTTGGCTGTATTCCACGCCGAAAAACCCACGATCGCGGCAAGGCCCACCATGATCGCGCCGCCAGCCGTAAACTCGAACGGCAAATTCATCTGCGACGCTTCACGGCTCGCATTTCGAGCTAAAGGGGGAACGACAAAAATGAGGATCAAAAGCACGAAGACCAAGGAAGCGACAGCCGCGACGCCGGCGATCCTGGGCTCATTCATAGTATGAGCAAAGATCGTGATCCCAGCGAGGATCAAGCCGCCGAACACGACTACCATACCGACCACTGCATTCCGCACTTCTCGCGCCCCAAAAAACTGTGAGAGCCGCCAAAGCTTCATACATCAAAAATACCACGAACGATCTAAACGTATGCGGATCAAAACGGCCGTTACCAAAGGTTGGATACATAGAGCCGACCTGGCATCAGTTCAACCGCTCGAGCGAAATTTTAAGATCCGTCGATCGAATGTCCGGGGTCGGCTGGTGATAGTGAGATTGAAACCGCGGTACTGATGGAAGTCTAAAGACAATTTAGGGGAAAAGCAGGCGAAACTCTTTATTCCTTGTACGCATACATACTTCCCTCGTACAAACCCGGACGTTCATTTTCGTACGTCGCCAGAAAATCTCGAACTGCTGATTCAGTCCCTATGAAGATCGGATTAGCACCCTTAAAAACGCGAATTGCTTTGTTATGCCCAGGTAGAACCACTGATTCGAGTGTGAGGCCGAATCCGTCGGCAATCTCAGAAACCGGTTTTATTGTCATCGATTGTCCTCAAGTTGAAAGTTATTAAGTCGTTTGATTTCAGCAAATATACAGGCGCAATGTCAAAGTTTAATTCGAATTAAATTTCTAAACTCAGCCGGCGTTCCGGCTAGTGACGCCCATTTCGTCGAGTTCTTTTTCTCGATTGCGCCAGTCCTCCACCACCTTTACGAAAAGCTGAAGATGTACCCGGCGACCGAGCAATTTCTCGATCTCTGCTCGGGCCTCGGTGCCGATCTGTTTGATCTTTGCGCCCCCTTTCCCAATAATGATCGGCTTTTGAGAATTACGTTCAACATAGATCGCACAGAAGATCTGCAATTGTCCCGGGTCGCTTTCGTCCCAACGCTCAGTGACGACCGCAGTTACGTATGGAATCTCCTCGCCGGTCGATGCCAGAATTTTCTCTCTGACCAGTTCGGCAGCGATCGCACGCATCGGTTGGTCGGTAAGTTCGTCTTCGTTAAATAGCGCTTCGCGCTCGGGCAAATGCTTCACGATGAGATCGAGAAGGTTTTCGACCGCTTCGCCCTTGAGCGCTGAAACAGGGACGATCTCCGCAAATTCTAATTCTTTGGAATAAAGCTCGATCAGAGGCAAAAGTTCGCTTTTGTTTTTTATCTTGTCGATCTTATTTAAAACCAAAATAGAAGGCTTTGCAGCTTGCTTGACTAAATCGAGAACAAAACGATCGCCATTGCCGGTTGAAACACTTGCATCGCGCATGAGAACAACCACATCTACGGAAAGAAGTGCATCATGAACGGCTGCCATCATTCGCCGATTTAAAAGATGACCAGGTTTATGCACGCCAGGGGTGTCGACGAAAACTATTTGTCCGTCCGCCCGAGTAACGACGCCTTGAATTTTGAACCGAGTGGTTTGCGGTTTGTTAGAAACGGCAGCGATCTTTTCACCGACAAGTCTGTTTAACAGCGTCGATTTTCCTGCGTTCGGGCGGCCGACAAGCGCAACATAGCCGCTTCGAAAAGGAGTTATAGGCATTAACGAGAATCTAACAGAGAATCAGATTTTTTTCACCGTGGAAGAGCTTTGGATATTACTGGACCTTTACCAATCGCTCCTTCGCTGCCATTGCCTCATCGTAGCCGCCACCGGGAACCCTGCCAATCTTGATGGCTGCATCGTATATACGGACCGCATATGCCTTCTGGTCGTTAAACTCATAGATCCTGCCGAGAGATACATAAGAAAGGGAAACAAGTGCGGGATCAACCTTCTGAGCCCCGGCGATAAGGATCACCTTTTCGAAAGCGTTCTTCGCTTCAAGAATCTTAGTGTTCTGCTTTTCGGCATCTGCAGAATCCGTGAATGTGCCTGCTGTAAGGGCGGCAACACGCCCGAGGTTATAAAAAATTCGAGCCTCGGATGGATTCTGGCTTAAAAGCTGTTTTAGGTCGGCCTCGGCTTTAGCGTAATTCTTCGCTTTGATCAGTTCCTGAATCGCAAGCAATTTGGTCGAAACGGGATTTTCGACAACCGAAGGTGTCTTCGCCGCGTTCTTTTTGTTTTCTTCGCGGACCGCCTTTGCTCGTGCACGAGTATCGGCGTAGGATTCGTAACGCCCCGATTCTTTTGCAGCGTCGAAAGAAGCGATCATCTCCTTAATGCTTGAGGCAATATCGAAATCGGATTCTTCGTGACCGCGAAGCTGGTCAGCAAAATAAAACGACAAAATGGCTCCTTTCTCATAATCCTCGGAGAGCCGGAGAATGGACTCGTCAGCTACCTGTTTTTTGTATTTCTCGAGATCAGCCGAGACAGCAAGCTTTTCAGCTTCCGTCTTTACTTGAGTAATGCGTTCCCGACTTTGCTGGGTCGCAAATTTCACGCGCACGCTTTCGAGCTGCTTGGTATCGATGGCAGCGACTAATGAACGCGAGATCGTCAAAACGACGTCGGGAGAAGTCGCCGGATCGACCTTTCGACGTTCATCCATTACTTGTTTGATCGAGGGCCGAATCGAATCGATCTCCTTTGCAGTCGCAAGAATCATGGGGTCAACAACAAACTGGAGATAAGCCCGACGCACTTCCGAAGATGTAAGATCCGCATCAGCAGGCACAACGGCGTAATAATCGTCTTTGATATTTACGAAATTCACATACCCGACCGGTGCCAGCATTTCCGGGACGATGACGAATTTTCGCTGCCGTTCGCGAACCTCCGTATTTCCGATCGAGGATTTCTTTTGATTCGTTTTTAATGTTTGCGTTTTAACACGTTCAAGGATCGTTAATTGCGGTCTGGTGTGAAGATAACCAAGAAGCTCGCTAACCATGGCCTGGGCCGACGGACGAAGTACAGAATCAGAGGTCGTTCGATATTGCTTTGCGTATTCGTTGAGGTTGGCTCCGATATTCGTCGTTCTGTAAAGATCCCGGACCAGCGGCGCAAAATCCAGTACGTCGAGCAGGTTCCCCGGAAGGTCACCGGTAACTACAGGATCGGAAAGTTCTGGAACTGGGGCCAGAGTGTATGCCATCGAAATGAACGGTGCTATAAGCTGCTCGTCTTTTTGATCGGGATGCCGGCGTTTGTGTGAGATGACGAATGTCGAAATACGCTGTCGCAATGAGTCGCTCATTCCAGCAAGATCGCTCTTCAAGAGCTCGCGAAATTTTTTGCCCTGTTCCGACAATTTTGTGTCCACAACCGGGATTCGTTCACCTTTGTCGTTCTCCGTTCGCGCGGAATCAAGGGCTGCCAGGACCACGATCAATCTCTTGTCCGGCTCGATGGTCACACCATAATTCGAAAGGTCGAACCCAGCCGGCGTCTGCGAAATCACGGTTATTGAAAAAAGCCAGATTAGGGCCAAAATGCTCGCAATATTTCTCATTCTTGATCTAAAGCTCGATTAATTCTGGAACCAATTGAAAAGATGAATTGCACTTGCCCAGGGATGCATACCTAAAATAAAGCGAGGACAAAGGAGCGTATCCTTCATCCTCGAATGATCTTAAATCGTGTGCTTGCGTTAATTATAGCTCGCAAGCGCATCCGCTTCCGTGTCATAAACGTCAAAGACGGTAAGCAGCTTGGTTATAGCAAGCAAATCCTGGATCTTTTGTGTCAGGTTAAGCAATTTCAAGGTTCCGCCTTCTTTGTTTACTGCCGTGAAACTCGAAACGAGTTCGCCGATACCGCTCGAGTCGATGTACCCTACACCACCGAGATTCAATAGGATCTTGCTCTTGCCTTCGCCAAGCAGTCGACGGATCGAATTACGAAGGGCAACACTGCCTTCGCCGATCGTTACCTTGCCTGCAAGGTCAAGGATCGTAACATCGCCAGCCTGGCGTTCGGAAATATTGATATCAGCCATTATTCTCTCCTCGTTGTCAGTTTGATAGCTTTAGGTTTCCAGATATTAGAACAAAGTAATGCCGAAAATCCAAATAAAGAAGCGTATTTACCGATTCTTAATCATTTTTACCTTCATGCCGCCACCAGGTGGATTGTCCCACTCAACTTCGTCCATAAAGGAGCGCATAAAAAGGATTCCGCGGCCGTTTACCTTCAATAGATTTTCAGGGTCTGTGGGATCGGGAACGTCCTTTACCGAAAAGCCCGTTCCAAAATCGCGCACAGTGATGGCTAGGCTTTCGTCAGAGCATTCCATTGTCAATTCGACTTTCTTCGAATCGTCGAATTTGTTTCCGTGCCTTACGGCATTTGCAACAGACTCGCGAACTGCCAGGTCGACGGCGGACAAAATGTCGTCGCCACACCCGTTCTTTCGCGCAAACTCATCAGCGAACATGGCCGCTTCGTCAACCGATTCGATTCGGCTCGGCAATGTCAATTCTTTCATTTCAGACACAGTGGATCAGATGTAAAAGTTAATGTTTCTAAGGGGTTACTGTCAAGGAGGGTCCGAGGCAAAAATGGCAATGCGTAATCGGTCGTTAATTTGACCGCTTAGCGGGAGGATTAGGCCGCGTTTGAGATACTGTTAGAATTTCATAGTGCTCATAAAACCTGCAAAATCAATAAACGGGGATGTCGTTCTGCCAGGCGACAAATCAATTTCGCACCGGGCCGCGATCATTGCTTCGTTAGCGGAAGGTGACTCCAGGATCGAAAACTTTTCCCGCGCAGACGATTGTGCGTCGACGATCAGATGCCTGCGACAACTTGGGGTTGAAATCGAAGGATCTGAAAATGAGTTAGTAATTCATGGTGTCGGCCGGTACGGTTTTCGAAAACCTGCGGAACCCCTCGATTGCGGGAACAGCGGTACTACGATGCGCCTGCTTGCCGGCTTGCTCGCAAGTCAGGAGTTTGAGTCCATTCTAACGGGCGACGAATCGCTCAAGGGTCGTCCGATGAGACGGATCGTTGAGCCGCTTCAGCAAATGGGGGCTGATATTACAGCGGCAGATGGCCGTCCCCCTCTTACCATCCGACCGGTTACTGGACTGAAAGCAATAAATTACAAAATGCCGGTCGCGTCGGCACAAGTAAAATCTTGCCTGTTGCTTGCAGGTTTGTTTGCGCACGGCGAAACAACAATTATCGAAACGGAAACTACACGAGATCATACCGAGCGCATGCTTCGCGGCTTTGGTGTCGAAGTCACCGCAGCGAAACTGTTTAACGAAAACCGTCTCACGATAGCAAACGGCTCGAATTTAGCCGCTCGCAAATTCTGTGTTCCGGCCGACGTTTCTGCTGCGTCATTTTTTATCATCGGAGCCGCATGTTTGCCCGGTTCCGATATTACGATTGCTCAGCTAGGTGTAAATCCGACGCGCGCGGCCTTACTAAATATGATTGCCGATATCGGTGGCAAGATCGAAATAACCCAAGAACAACTTTCTCTTGGCGAACCCTATGCGACGGTGCGGTTTAGATCTAATGGTCTCGATAATGCTCCAGTGAGGATCGCCGGGGCGCAAATAGCCGAACTTATCGATGAAATTCCAATTTTAGCTGTACTAGGAACTAAGATGTATGGCGGACTCGAGGTTCGAGATGCCGCAGAGCTGCGTGTGAAAGAAACCGACCGGATTTCAACCGTCGTCGAAAATCTACGGCGAATGAAGGCAGATGTCGAAGAGTTCGATGATGGATTGCGAGTTAGAAAATCGCAGCTTTCCGGAGCAGAAGTGGACTCATTTGGCGACCATCGAATTGCGATGGCATTTGGGATAGCTGGACTGCTCGGACAAGGTGATACCGTGATCAAAAATGTAGATTGCGCGAACGTCTCGTTTCCGGGATTTTTTGAAGTACTTGAATCTGTCGCACAAAGATAACCAAATGAATGATGGGAAGCGCATCTGCCTGACAGGTTTTATGGGTGTCGGTAAATCGAGTGTCGGGCGGCATCTCGCAAAAATTCTGAGATCAGAAAGAATTGACCTGGATTTTTACATTGAGAAGAACGAAAAGCGAAAGATCTCAACGATAATCGATGTGGACGGCATCGATGAATATCGAAGGATTGAATCTTCGAATTTAGCACGGCTCCTGGAAGAAACAGATGCTCAGGTGGTTTCTCTCGGCGGGGGGACGTGGGTCGTCGATTCTAATCGCGAAACCATTAAATCCAAAGGGCTTACCAGTATTTGGCTGGTCTCCACATTCGAACATTGCTGGTACAATATAAAGTTTTCGCACAAAGAACGGCCGCTGGCTCGCGATAAAGCAATTGCGTTGCAACTTTTCGAAGAGCGGCAAAAGATCTACTGTCTTGCCGATTGGCATTTCATTGTGAAACCAGAGTATTCCTCGTATGACATTGCGAAACTTATCCATGAAGAGTACTTCGCGAAGTAATTCAATTTTTCTGTTGTAAATACCTTCCAGATATTTCAAACTCGTTTTATATCGAGTCTTTAAAACATTTGGTTTTTGCCCACGCATTACAAAAACTAATGCGGCTTGGTCTATCTGTTACTACAGAATTCAAACGGGAGGAAACATGAGGATAAAATTTCTGACTTTTGTAAGTATCGCGGCCATTTTGTTCCTGGCTGCGTGCGGAAAAAGCGATGCCGATCTCACAAAGGCGGTCAATGACAAACTGAAGGCCGATGGTGTGACCGGAATTACGGCCACCGTAAAAGACGGAGTTGCGACGCTCACTGGCGAAGCAGCCGACCAGACAGTCAAAACCAAGGCGGAAGCGTCTGCAAAAACTGTTGAAGGTATCAAATCGGTGGTCAATAGTGCGACTTTAAAACCGTTACCTACGGCAACACCGGCGGCAGCCGATCCTGCTTTAACGGGCAAGATCACTGAGGACCTCAAAAAGGCGGGCTGCACCGGAGCATCGGTTACAGTAGTCGGCGGCAAGGTCACGGTCACCGGTGAAGTGCCTTCGGCAAAATACACAACTTGCATTCAAACGATTCAGCAGTCCGGGATCACGGGAATCGATAATCAGCTTAAGAAGGGAAGCTAAACAAGGAGGAAACAGACATGTCAGCACAGGAAAAATATCAGTCGCTTCTTGAGCTTGCCAATCAGAACGGAACTACCTATGAGCTAAGCGAGGGCGACAATGGTACGCTCGTCGTAACGGGTACCGCTCCAAGCGCGGAAGCGAAGCAACAGCTTTGGGACGAATATAATCGCCTCGATCCAGATTTTAAGTCGGGCGACTTAATACTGAATATCTCCACCGGCGATGCCGCGGGTGGCGGTATGCATACCTATACTGTCGAATCTGGCGATAACCTCACCAAGATCGGAAAGAAATACGGTATCGAATGGAAGGCGATTTGGGACCATAACCGCGATATCTTAAATGATCCGGACAAGATCTACCCGGGTCAAGAGTTGAAGATTCCGATGTAGGCTTTATTTGAACAATAGAAATGCTCGCCTCGTGATTGGCGGGCATTTTTGTTTCTCAGAACTATGTTTCAGTCGGATCAGCATCTTGACCGGGTGTGAGGCATACCTATTTATCCAGCGATCCTACATCTCTAAATTAACTTGACGAAAGGGTTCTTTTAGCAGAATAGCGACAACTTCGGTAATCTGATACATTTTTCGCAATGGCTCTGGTCACGGATTTTGCGGTTATCGGCAGCGGCGTCGCGGGTTTGCGTGCGTCGATCGCTTTAGCCGAGTCCGGCGCGAGAGTAACTGTTCTCACAAAGGACAAAGCTAGCGAATCAAATACCGAATACGCGCAGGGCGGTGTCGCGGTCGTACTTTCAGATGACGACGACGCCGAGTTGCACGAGGAAGATACACTTGTTGCCGGCGCTGGTTTGTGCGATGAACAGGCCGTAGAAACTCTCGTAACCGAAGGTACCAAATACATAAAGCAGCTTATCGATTGGGGAACCGAGTTTGATCGCGACGGCGGAAAGCTTGTTTTCACGCAGGAAGCCGCGCATTCACGGCGTCGCATCCTACACGCGCACGGTGATTCAACCGGAGCGGAACTGGTGCGGTCGCTGATCGCCCGGGCCCGGCAGGAACGTACTATCAACCTCCTTCCGTTCGCAAATACAGAAGGCCTATTGGTCGAAAACGGCCGATGCATCGGAGTCCGGTTTCTTGATCCCATACTGCGAGCGCCACGCGAAATTTTCGCGAAAGCGGTGATCATGTGTACCGGCGGCGCCGGCCAGCTTTATCAGCACACGACAAATCCTCCTGTCGCGACCGGTGACGGGATGGCGATGGCCTATTTTGCCGGAGCCGAGATGGCGGATATGGAATTTATTCAATTTCACCCCACGGCCCTGAGCATTGAAGGCGCACCGAGATTTTTGCTCAGCGAGGCCATGCGGGGGGAAGGCGGCGTACTGCGAAACATTAACGGTGAGCGATTTATGGATCGATACGACGAGCGTGCTGAGCTCGCCCCTCGGGATATCGTTTCGCGTTCGATCGTTGCAGAAATGCGTCGGACCGGTTCGCGAAATGTATTTCTCGATATGACCGAGTTGAAAGAAGATTTTCTCATCCATCGCTTTCCCAAGATCTACGAAACATGCAGGAATTTCGGGCTTGATATCACGAAGGACCAGCTGCCTGTCTCGCCGGCATCGCACTATTGTATGGGTGGAATTCGGACTGACCTTTGGGGGCGAAGCACTTTGTTGGGACTTTATGCTGCCGGCGAAGTTTCCTGTACCGGCGTTCATGGCGCGAACCGACTTGCATCAAACTCATTACTGGAGGGCTTGGTTTTCGGCGCGAGAGCGGGGGAGACAGCCGCGAAAGACAGCAGTCAGTGGACAGTGAACAGTCGACAGTTGAAAGCCGTCGCAAGTGATTCGGCTCGGGCCCTGGATCCGGTTATTTCGACAGCCGTCCGAAAGCGCGTAAAGCGGGTCATGTGGGAACGTGTCGGGATATTGCGAGATCGAGATTCTTTGCAGCGTGCGATCAAGGAATTTGAGCAGATCGCGGCGTCTAATTTAAGCACTTCGTCAAGAAATTTCGTAACACTTGCGCTGCTGGTCGCTAAATCCGCATTGTGGCGTGAAGAATCCCGTGGTGGACACTTTAGAACAGATTTTCCTGATCAGCGAGTGGAGTTTCAGGTCCACTCGATACAAAAACTGGGCGACGAGATTTCAACATCGTCGCAGATCGCGTTTAACCGGCCAGCGAGGGCTAATATCGTTTAAGCCAACTCTCGAATATAATCAAATAATTACAGTAAA
>JBJMGN010000021.1:0-3302 GCA_045807885.1 Pyrinomonadaceae bacterium
GGCGCCGAAATGCCAGCTCGCCACCCCAGCCCACATTTCGTTACGTCCCTTTCGTTGATCGAACAATGCAGCGTAAACTGCCAGCCCCGGAAAATGCGGCCCGTCGATATTCCATTTGCCCTTTTCTCCGCGAAGAACGAATAGACCTTTCGCAGTTCCAACCATTAAAAGATTTGCCATATTGATTCAAAAACTTTGCATCCTTTGCGACTTTGCCTGGACCCCACCTTTGGGTCACGCAAAGACGCAGAGTTCGCAAAGAGTTCCTAAAACCAGCTACTCTTAGATTTTGATTTTCCGCCGAAGATGCTGCCGAGTACTCCGCGAACGATCTGTGTGCCGATCGAGCGGCCGATCGAGCTGCTCGCGGACCGGACGACGCTTTTTGTGATCGATTCGGTAAAGGTGTCAGGCGCTCGAGCGGCTGCGCGTTCGGCCTTTTCGGCTTCTTTTTGCGCTTTCGCATCGGCTTCAACCTGCGCTGCTGCAACTTGTTCGGCAGCTTTCGCCTCCGCTTTTTTGGTCAGCAGCTCAAATGCCGATTCGCGGTCGACCAGATTTTCGTAAACACCCGCAACCAAAGAATTCGCGATCAACCCAGACCGCTGTTCAGCCGTGATCGGCCCAATGTGGCCTACCGGCGGAACGACGAATGCACGATCGACCATCGTCGGTACGCCTTTCTCATCGAGGGTCGAGATGAGGACCTCACCGACGCCGAGTTCGGTAATTATGGTCTCGGTTTTGAGCTTGGGGTTTTCACGGAACGACGACGCTGCGGCCCTTACGCCCTTCTGCTCCTGAGGCGTGTAAGCGCGAAGAGCGTGCTGTACGCGGTTGCCAAGCTGCGCCAGAACCTTTTCAGGGATGTCCGCCGGATTTTGCGTCACGAAATAAACTCCGACGCCTTTTGAGCGAATAAGGCGCACGACCTGCTCGACCTTTTCGATCAGCGACGGCGGAGCATCACTGAACAACAAATGCGCCTCGTCAAAGAAAAATACGAGCTTTGGCTTATCGAGATCTCCGGCCTCGGGCAACGATTCGAAAAGCTCGGAAAGCAGCCACAAAAGAAACGTCGAATACAATTTCGGCGCGTTAATAAGTTGATCGGCCGCAAGGAGATTCAAGACGCCTTTGCCGCCGTCTGTCTGCATGAAATCGTCGAGCTTAACCGCCGGCTCGCCAAAAAACTGATCGCCGCCCTGTTCGTCGAGTTGAAGCAGCCCGCGCTGAATGGCACCGACCGACGCTGTCGAAACGTTTCCATATTTGACCGTCAACTCGTTTGCATTCTGCCCGACCCATTGCATAAGCGACTGCAGATCCTTCAGGTCGAGCAGCAGCATGCCGTTGTCGTCAGCATATTTGAACGCGATCGTGAGCACGCCTTCCTGTGTCTCATTCAGTTGGAGAAGGCGCGCGATGAGCAGCGGCCCCATTTCGGAAACAGTGGCCCGCAGCGGATGGCCCTGTTTGCCGAAAACATCCCACAGCGTTGCCGGGAACCCCTCGAATTTCGGCTCGATCCCAAGCTGTTTATTCCGGGCATCGATCTTTTCGTTACCGCCGCCGGGCTGCGTCACGCCGGTAAGGTCACCTTTGATGTCGGCCATAAAGACCGGAACACCGCGCGTGCTAAAACCTTCAGCAAGCCGCTGTAATGTAACGGTCTTTCCGGTGCCGGTCGCTCCGGTGATAACACCATGCCGGTTCGCCATCTGCGGCAGCAGAAAAAATTCGGCCGCGTCACTTTTCGCCACTAAGATCGGTTCTGTCATATAAGAATTGTAACAATGTGCTCTAGATCAGGTTTCCCGTTTTCGACGGTAGTAGCTCCTGACCAGGCCATTCGGATACGTACTCGTTCGGACATGGTCGAAAGCAAGATCTACATTAAGCGAGCCGAACAACGGAATTCCACGGCCGATCAACACGGGCACTTTTGCAATGATCAGATCTTCTATCAGGTCGGCGGCAAGAAAGCTCTGTATCAATTTGCCGCCGTCTATATAGGCCGCCTTAAAACCCTTTTCTGAAAGATGCTTCAAAATATCCGAAGGTTCAAGCGACAGAACAGTCGCCTTTTTCTTGAGCTCTTCCGGCATTTCTTTCATCTTCGTGCTTACAACGAAGACCGGTTTATCGTAGGGCCACGACGGAAATCCAAGCACAGTTTCGAAGGTTCCGCGGCCGATGACGATCGCATCAATACCGGCCATGAATTCATTATAAGAATCGACTGCGCCCGCATCTGCAAATTTCATCAGCCATCCGAAGTCGCCATCGGCCCGGGCGATAAATCCGTCCAGGCTGGTGCCGATATAGACATTGGCCGAGGTCATATTGCCGCTTCGCAAATCCTACGCGGTCGCTTTCGAATGATCGCTTTGCGGTTTTTCGCAATTCACCATCCAGTTGATGCCGAATTTGTCAGTGCACATCCCGAATGCGTCGGCCCAAAATGTCTCATCCAGCGGCATCGTTACTTTGCCCCCGTTCGACAAGCCGTCGAAGAACGTTTTCGCTTTTTCTTTGTCGTTGAGTCCGATCGCGAGCGAGATGTTGCTTTCCGGTTTGGCGCCGCCTTCAGGAGCATCGCACATCATAATATGCGTGTCACCGACCTGCAGAGTCGCGTGCATGATCTTGTCTTCAAATCCGGGAACCGTATGCGGCGTCTCGCCCCATTTCTGACTGAAAAGTTCATTTGCGCCTAACGCATTCTTGTAAAAATCGATTGCTTCACGGCAATTTCCTGCGAATGAGATGTATGGTTTAACTCCTAACATATGTACTCCTTTTTCCTAACAGTTTTCGTACTTCCAATTTCGACGCTTGCCCTCGGCGAGCCATTCGATCGTCGAAGCAAGCCGTTTATCGCGTGTCGGCTCGGTCTTGGCCTCGGTAATCCACTCGATATATTCCTTTTTGCAGGAATACGGAAACTTTTCGAATGTGGTTTTCGCCGCCTTGTTTTTTGAGAGAGCATTTTTTAATACGTCCGGGACAACAAGTTCCTTTTTTGGAGCGGCCGGCTTTTTCGGAACTTTGATCCCTTTTTCGTTCAGTTCCATTGCCTGATGGATAAGACCAACCATCACCTTGTTCGACGGCAGATCTTTCAGTGATGTGATCCGACCGAAACTGCCCATCGCAGTCTTGTTTTTCGGAAACGCGTCGGTTTCCATCAACGACTGCTTCCAAAAACCGAACGTGCAGTGCTGTTTGAACGCTGCGAATCCGCAAAGCAGGCCTTTGTATTCAAAGCTCGGCATGCTCCATTTCAGGGTTTCGTTCAC
>JBJMGN010000022.1:0-5776 GCA_045807885.1 Pyrinomonadaceae bacterium
GAAAACGGAGCTGCGGGCTTTGACCGAAAGTCGCGGAAGTTGTGAGAGGTTGTTAATAAGGATTTCCGTCATGCCATCAGAGAGATACTCGATGTCGGCATTGGCGCTTTCATTGATAAACGGCATCACTGCAATGGATTCGATCTGCGGAGATATCACGTAACGGCTGCTGGAAAAAAACCAAAATCCAAACCCTGCGATCGCCAGAATTGCGGCGGCAAAGCCGAGCACGAGTGCCCGCCACAGCCCAGCTCGAGATTTCAATTGCAAGTGAGTTCCCGTGACGTCAGGATCGCCCGAATCGTTTATCACGCTTTGTTCCGTGACAATGATCCGCGATTCGCGATGGCTTTCGACGACGATTTCTCCTTCGTCCGCCTTTTCCAGATCCGCGACAAAACTGTAACCGCGCCCCGGTACGGTAACTATAAATCGGTGCTCATCCTTTCGCTCACCGAGAATTTTGCGAAGAGCCGAAACATGGACCGTCAGATTGCCTTCTTCTACGAACTGACCGGGCCAAACCGCTTCCAGAAGCTCGTTCTTACTCAAGACCTCGCCATTACGCTCGATCAAGGCCATCAGCAGATCGAACGACTTCGAATTCAAGGGAAGCGGTTCGCCTTCCTTAGACAAAAGGCGCTTTGCTCCGTCAACCTCGTAGCCGGCAAACCGAAAGTGTTTTGCTTTGAGCGGTTCCATGACAATTAGGAACTTTTAAGAATTCTTAACCCATTTTTAGGGACTTTTATTGGGTAGCTGGCGCAAACTGCTCGGCGTTAGATGAACAAACGAGTTTCGATTTCGAAAAACCTGATTCTAGCAGACAAAAATCGCGAATACGGAAAATTATGCCGACCGCAAAACGCAGAATCGAAATACGTATCGAGACCCGGAGTAAGAATGATTCGATTTTCTAACTAACGAAAACAATAAATTGAAAGGAGCAAATTAATGACATCTCAAATAAGTAGATCGATAACACTGTTCAGCATAGTGATTTTTCTAAGCGCCACCGTATTCCTGACGGCGGTGCTGGCCGGCCCCGGCGGGGTTCCGGCGGGCGCTTACTCAGTTACGATCGCGGCAGAAGACATTCCTCCGGGTTTCCCGCCAGAGGCGGCAGGTATACTCATCGGAACATGGACGACAGAGTTCACTGAAAATGGCGAAACCTATATAACGAAAGACGGCGAATCCGTTGCCGAAGGTCGATACACTTCGTCAAAGAAGCACCTGATATTGACTGACCTCAGTGGACCGCTCGCCTGTACAGATGCAAAGGGTATCGCGACCGGAGCTTATACCTGGAGTCTTGATAACAACGAACTCACCATGGTGCCGGTCCTCGACAGGTGTTTTGGCCGTGCCTTCGTTTTGTCCCTGAGACCGATGTCCAGGTTGTAGATCTCGACGGCGCGAAATTCGAAAACCAAACCGCGATGCAGGAACTGCGGTTTGGTTCCAAGAAAAACACCAAACTCTAGCTAAAGTACCAACTCCATGAACAGAACACCGTCATCAGGATTGTCGTAGTATTTTTCGATCGGGCGAAAGCCGTGAGATTCATAGAGTTTCACGGCTTTTCCCATTTTTGGTGGATAAGTATCGAGTCGCATTTTCGAATAACCGATCGTTCGAGCTTCATCGATCAGTTTTTCAATGAGTTGGTTTCCGAGGCCGTGACCGCGCGCATTTTCGCAGAGAAAAAGCCGTTTCATTTCGCAAATTTCGTCTTCGAATTTACGTAAAGCGATGCAGCCGGCGAGCTCGTTGTCTACATAGGCCAATAATAGACGTCCCTCCGGCGCGGCATATTTCCCGGGCAGGTCAGCAAGTTCCTCCTCAAAACCCTGAAAGCAAAGCGATATACCGAGCCAGGATTCATAATCGCGAAACAGGGTTTTCGCAGATTCAATTTCCTCTTGTGTAACTGCCTGTTTGATCTCGTTCATTCGATTTAAGGCAATCTTAACAGATGCTCTAATTGAGTTTTCGGTTTAACAGGTCTATCTTTGAATTTGCCTAAAAGCGTACATTTTTATGGACAGAAGATCGTTCATTTCCAACATAAGCGCTGCAACTGGCAGCATCGCCTTCGCAAGTAGTTCCTTAGGGAAACGGGCTCTCGCCTACTACGAAACCGGTAATTTGAGCGAGTATCGCTCGATCGGTTATGGCGATTTGATACCGACGGCTTCAAAAAATACGGGCGAAAAATTTCTTTCACTGCCGAAGGGTTTTGAGTACAACGTAATCGGCAAAAAAGGCGCGCTATTGTCCGACGGCCGTTTGACACCCGCGTTGCACGATGGCATGCATACCTTCAAGGTCGGCCGCGAGCTACGGATCGTGCGCAATCACGAAGTGACGATGGGCAGAGTTCCTCGTCCCGGCAGCGCGATCGGAACGGCCAATCACTACGATGAAACGGCTCCGGGCGGAACAACTACTTTGGTCATCGATCCGAAAACACGAGAGATCGAACGAAGTTTCGTAAGTTTGTCGGGAACGATAAATAACTGCTGCGGCGGTCCGACACCGTGGGGCAGTTGGATCTCTTGCGAAGAGACGACAGTTGGCCCGACACTGAGGAAAAATCCAAACGGCACTACCGTAGGTGGATTTCCAAAGCCGCACGGTTATTGCTTTGAAGTTCCGGCATCAGCAAACAACAATATTCCCGCGGTTCCGTTAAAAGCGATGGGACGGTTCACGCATGAGGCGATCGCCGTTCATAAAAAAACCGGGATCGTTTATCTAACCGAAGATTACGAAGCTGCGGGTTTCTATCGTTTCTTACCGAATCGCAACAAGCGACTTGCCGAAGGCGGTACGCTCCAGATGCTCGCGATCAAAGACAAGCCGAATTACGACACGCGAACGGGCCAAAAACAAGGCACGACGTTCGACGCGACCTGGGTGGCGATCGACAACCCGGATCCGGCCGAGGCGGATATAGATCCGTCCGCGGTTTTCAAACAGGGCAGAGCAAAAGGGGGCGCAACATTTGCGCGCCTCGAAGGCTGCTGTTCATGTGACGACGGGAACATCTTTTTTGACGCGACCAGCGGCGGCAATGTAAAGGGTGGACAGATCTGGCGTTACACTCCTACGAACAAAGACGGAGGCAAGTTAACCTTGACGTTCGAATCGCCAAACCGCGAAGTTCTCGACATGCCGGATAACGTGTGCATGATGCCGCACAGCCCGTTTCTTTTCATATGCGAGGACAGCGACTATCTCGGAGAAGACGGCACGGCAGAGAACTTCGTTCGAATACTAACTCCCGACGGCCGCATTGCCGACTTTGCGAGAAACATAGTCCCCGGCATGGAGCGAGGCGAATTTGCCGGCTCCACATTCTCACCCGACGGCAAAACCTTGTTCTTTAATATTCAGCCGCTCGGAGCGACATTTGCCGTGTGGGGCGACTGGTCGAAATTTAAGTCATAATTTTAGCCACAGATAAATACGCGACGAACGCAGATCAGCAAGAATCTGTGTCCTTCCATGTGCATCTGTGGTTCATTTTCTTATAATTTCAGTTGTGGAATTAGCTGTTGAAAAATTCAAAGTCGCGGACGAACCGTTTTATCTGCCGATCGGAAACGAAGTCGCCCTGTTCGAGGCCGCGTATGCCGCCAAGCTGCCGGCGATGCTCAAAGGCCCGACCGGGTGCGGAAAAACGCGTTTTGTCGAACACATGGCATGGCGGCTTGGGCGGCCGCTGATCACAGTTGCATGCCACGAAGACCTTTCGTCAACCGATCTTGTGGGTCGTTTTCTCCTTGAGGGCGAAGAGACCATTTGGCACGATGGGCCATTGACGAGTGCTGTTCGTGCCGGTGCGATATGTTATCTGGACGAAGTGGTCGAGGCGAGAAAAGACACGGTCGTTATCATCCATCCGCTTACCGACGACCGGCGGCGGCTGCCGATCGAGAAACGCGGCACTGTTATCGACGCTCCGCCTGAATTCATGCTTGTCGTCTCGTACAATCCGGGTTATCAGTCGATCCTTAAGGACCTGAAACAATCGACACGGCAAAGATTCGTTGCGATGGAGTTCGACTATCCGGAACCCGAAGCGGAGACCCAGATCGTAGCCAAAGAAGGCGGAATCGACGAACCAACAGCTGCCGATCTTGTAAAGATCGGGCAAAAGGTCCGCAACCTCCGCGGGCACGGCCTTGAAGAAGGCGTCTCGACCCGCCTGCTTATCTACGCCGCACAAATGATCGCGAAAGGCATCTCGCCCGTCGACGCCGCCGAGGTCGCCATCTGCTCCCCCATCACAGACGACCGCGACCTCCAACGCAGCATCCGCGAGATCGTGACGACGATCATTTAAGGCCGGTCAGATCGGCCCGCCGTCCAACCACGTAACCACTTGTCACAACTAAGACTCGCGCGGTGTTCTAACTGCATAATCCACGAATTCTCACACTCCAGGTGTACCAGCAAATGAAATTTTTTATTCGCCTCCTAATTGCCGCTCTTTTTCTATCTGTATCGTCCTATTCCCAGACACCGGGCTCCTCCGTTCCTATCGCGGATCATCATATGCATATATGGAGTTTGCAAGCCTCACTGCTTGTGACTGAGCCGCTGCCGCCAAAGGTAGAACTACCGCCTGAACTCGATAAGCTGTTAAGAGATAAGGAACGCCTAAGTAAGCAACGCTCTGTCGAGGCCATAAAGGACCTTTATACCGACGATTTAGTGGCATCGGACGCCGGGGCTCCGATGTGGCTGCAGGGGGAACGAGCGATACGATTTATTGCCGAGAGCACGGTCATGAACACGCTCATGCCGACCGCATTCAGTATCAATGGAAACGAAGGTTATATCGCCGGCACCGAGGTTTCGAGTGATGCCAAACAAACGCCGCTGTCGAATTTTATTTATGTTATCCGAAAGGGCAGCGACGGAAAATGGCGTGTAGCAGTAGAGACTTTTACCATGACCGGCCCGCCGGTGGCGGCCGCTCGCACGGCCGACGCGTTATTGGGCGGAATGGACGCCGCCGGAGTTAGAAAAGCCACAGTTTTAAGTGTGGCGTATTGGTTTGGTAACCCGCGGCGAAATGTTCAGGACCAATATCCAAAGGTTCGTGCGGAAAATGACTGGGTGCTCGAACAAACTTCGAAATATCCGGGACGTCTTTACCCGTTTTTCAGTTTCAATCCGTTATCTGATTATGCGATCGACGAGATCGAACGGTGTGCCAGAATCGGAAAGTTTGCCGGTATAAAGCTTCACATTGGAAACGGTCGCATCGACATGCTGAATCCGGAACACATTGCGAAACTGAAAGCGGTATTTGTCGCGGCGAACAAACATAGGCTCCCCATAGTCATTCACCTCTGGACATCGGATCCAAAATACGGCGCTCCGCACTCAAGAGCATTTCTCGAATGGGTACTACCGGCTGCTCCCGATATTCCGATCCAGATAGCACACATGGCAGCAACCGGGCCCGGCTATACGTCTGACGAGGCGATGGAAGTTTTTGCAAATGCCGCGGAAAAAAATGACCCGCGAATGAAAAATGTCTATTTTGACGTCGCCAGTGACGCGATCGCCAACTCGCCGGACGATGTTCTTCAGTTAGTCGCAAAGCGCCTCAGACAGGTCGGAATGAAACGAGTGCTTTTCGGTTCCGACTGGAGCCCGGGAAGTACTAATGAGGACCCGGGACTTGCCTGGCGTTCATTTCGCCGCTTGCCGTTCACAGAGACCGAGTTTAGAACTGTGGCGAATAATGTGGCCC
>JBJMGN010000023.1:0-4343 GCA_045807885.1 Pyrinomonadaceae bacterium
GGCTGCTATTTCGAATTCGACAATCGTTTCCGGCAGTACGATCGTGACTGGCGCTAATTCAAGCGCAGTTATCAGTTTGGGTAAAAACGGCCGGGTCGAAGTTTTGGCAGGCTCGAATCTGGTTTTGAACTTTTCCGCCACTGGTATTGTCGGCATCCTCTCGTCCGGAAGCGCTCGGGTTTCAAACGCTCCGGGTGTTGCGGCAACGATAACGACAAAAGATGCTACAGTGATCGCGGATGCTGGACAGGCGGATACCTTTTTGGTTGAAGTTGAGTGCTCGCATAGTCACGTCGATACTGCGGCAGGTATTGTCACAATGCGCGAAGGTGCATCTGATCGTCAGATCGCCGCGGGAACTTCGGCGACCGCCGGCAATCTTTCACAGACGGGCTGTCAGCCCTGCTTGCGTCCGGCAGCTCCGCCAGTCGCCGTGGGCGGCCTGTGGGTTTGGTTGGCAGTAGCAGGTGCTACAGCAGCGGTCATCTTCTACGGCCTTAAAGACGACGATGTAGAGATTGGTGGCCACGTTATTGTTGTAAGTCCGATTCGTTAAGGTTCACAAGGTATTTAGTTAACTTAGTTTCACGGGTCATATTCTATGGATGTGACCCGTTATTATTTTGTTTTAACAGTCTTAGAAACTTGTTTTTCACACTATGAAAATTGCTGTTATCGGCACCGGTTATGTCGGATTAGTTACCGGTGCCTGTTTTTCCGAATTTGGCGTTGATGTGACCTGTGTTGACGTCGATTCCGACAAGATCGACAAACTCAATCGCGGTATTATTCCCATTTATGAGCCTGGTCTCGACCAGCTCGTGGATCGCAATGCTCGTGACGGCCGCCTTCATTTCACGACAAATCTCGCAACTGCTGTAAACGACGCAAAGGTCGTCTTCTTCGCGGTGGGCACGCCGCCAAAAGATGACGGGTCGCCGGACATGAGCTATTACCGCCAGGCCGCGAAGGACGTAGCCGAGATCATCGCTGATTACAAAGTGCTTGTAACTAAATCGACTGTACCTGTTGGTACAGGCGCCTGGCTTCGTGAATTTGTTAAGTCGAATGTGCAAGTGGAAACTGACTTCGGTGTGGCCTCTAATCCGGAATTCTTGCGGGAAGGGGCGGCGATAGAGGACTTCATGAGACCCGATCGTGTCGTTATTGGAAGCAACGAACCGCGTGCCATCGAGGTGATGAAGGAACTTTATCGCCCTTTGCACCTTATCGAAACGCCGATCGTGATCACATCGCTTGAAGCTGCAGAATTGATCAAATATGCCGCAAACGCTTTTCTCGCGACCAAGATAACTTTCATAAATGAGATTGCAAACCTCTGCGATGCTATCGGATGTGATGTTCACGATGTGGCGCGTGGCATGGGGATGGACAACCGTATTGGCAGAAAGTTTCTGCACCCCGGCCCGGGCTACGGCGGCTCTTGTTTTCCGAAAGACACACGTGCACTAACGACCGTCGCGGACCAGTTTGGAGTTGAAACGCGGATCGTTGATGCTGTGATCGAAGCGAACGAAAAGCAACGCGACGCAATGCTTTCTAAGGTCGAGAGTTTGGTCGGTGATCTTAACGGCAAGCAGATCGGTGTTCTGGGGCTTTCATTCAAACCGGAAACAGACGATATGCGCGAGTCACCGGCGGTTGACGTTATCAGGATGATCATCGAAAAGGGTGCCAGCGTTTGTGCTTACGATCCCGTTGCGATGGAAGAGGCACGCCATTGCCTGGACAGCGGCGTGCGATTTGCGGAAGACGAGTACGGGGCGATCAAAGATGCAGACGCCCTTGTTATCATAACTGAATGGAATCAGTTCCGTGCTCTCGATATGGAACGTGTAAAGCAGTTACTTAGGTCACCAAAGATCGCGGACCTTCGGAACATTTACGAACCGGCAGATATTCGGGCGCTCGGCTTCGAATATGTCGGGGTTGGACGATAGAATTAGCGGATGGCAATTACGTCAAAAGTTTTAGTTACCGGGGGCGCGGGATTTATAGGCTCGAACCTCACCGACGCACTTATAGCCCAGGGAGCGAAAGTGGTTATTATCGACAACTTCGCAACCGGCTTTCGAGAAAATCTAGACGAAATAAAAGGCGATTTCGAGTTTATCGAGGGAGACCTCAACGATCCGATATCCTTGGCACAAGCGCTGGAGGGGGTGGAGATCGTCTTTCACGAAGCTGCACTTCCGAGCGTCCCGCGCTCGGTTGCAGACCCGGCCGAAACGCACGACGCGTGCGTCAATGCCACCTTCAAATTGCTCCTTCAATCAAAGGAATCCGGCGTGCGTCGGTTTATCTACGCGGCTTCGAGCTCCGCTTATGGTGATCAAAAAACGTTGCCGAAGGTCGAGACGATGGCCCCGGCGCCGATGTCGCCGTATGCCGCAGCGAAACTGATGGGCGAGTATTATTGCAGCGTGTTTAATCAGGTTTACGGACTGGAAACATTTAGCCTTCGATATTTCAACGTTTTCGGGCCGCGTCAGAATCCGTCCTCGCAGTATTCCGGTGTAATCTCGCGTTTCATCGATGCTTTGATGACTGGCACCCAGCCAGTGATTTACGGCGATGGTGAACAGACCCGGGATTTTACGTACATTAATAACATCACGGACGCGAATATTAAGGCAGCACAGGCTCAGACAGGTTTTGGCCAGACGGCTAACGTTGCAAATGGCGAACGCGTATCGCTAAATGAACTGCTTGACGTTATGAAGCTCGTAACGGGAAATTCTCAGATCGAAGCGATCCACCAACCGGAAAGAACAGGTGATGTAAAGCATTCGCAGGCCGAAAATACTCGTGCCCGCGAGTGGTTCGGCTATGAGAAACTGGTCGGGCTAGACGACGGTATCAAACAAACTATTGAATGGTGGAAAGCTAGCCGATTCGCACGTTAGTTTACTTTCTCAAAAACGTCGTTTGCAACCTCGGTATTCACAAGTATCTGCTTTGCCGTAAAACTTGCGAACGCAGTGAGCTGACCGATCTCGAAACGCTGCACGTATTTTTCCGGTATCGAAACGCCCTCAACTAACTTCAGGCGATCAATCTCTGCAACCGTTTTCGTTGTTTTGCCGTTAACGGTGAAAACGGAATCGAAAGATTTTACCTGGTTTGTCTTCTCGTCCAGATAAAAGTCTGTGGTGTAACCTTCCGGCGTTGTAACGCGAAACCCTTTTTTATTTTTCTTGTTCTCCGGTATCGAAGTGACGATGAATCCAGCGTCCCCGACTCGCTGAAGTACAGGAAATCCGACGCGGTTGAACGGGGGCAGCGTGAATCCGTTTCCGATGGACGTGACCGTATTCGCGCCATCGAATGCCTGCTTTAGCGGCTGAAATGGATTGTTGATCTCAACTCGATACTTGTCGCCGGCAAAAATTGTCACGAATGTGGCCGGAATCGGCTGGGGAATGCTTGACGCCGTAACATCAACGGTTCCGATTACCGAAAGCGTTCGCATTTTTCGTAATTTCTCTCCGCCGTGAGCATCGACGGCCAGCCTTGCGAGCTGTTTCTCCGCTTCGAAATTATCGCGTAAAACTGCGGTATCCTTTGACTGCGCCGCGGCAGCGACCACCGGTAAAACTATGCAACCTATAATAAATATTTTTCGATACATATTAAACAACACATGAAAAAATGGGATCGCCTAACTTCTGGCGACCCCTTTAGATTAAATGAATTTATCTGGTTTACCAACTAAATCGCATTTGCAATTCGACGCGTCGATTAGCAGAACTACCACCGAATCCACCGAACCCGCCGAACCCGCCATTGGTCGAAGTGACCTGACCGAATCGTTCCGAAATCAAATTTCCGACCGGCGGGTTGTAGTTGACATTATTGAATAGGTTAGTAACTTGAACACTGAAGTTCAGATTGTACGGCTTGCGGCCATCTCCGCCACCGCCCATCATCATCATCATCGGCCCGCCGCCGCCACCGGCCATTGTCATAGTTTGACCGCCGCCACCGCGTCTGCCGCCGCCGCCGCCGCCACGACGGCCGCCATTGCGGTTACCTTCGCCCTGGCCGTTGCCGTTCGCAGCAACGGGTGCTTCTTTTGGTCCGCCAAAAGCAAAATTCTTGGAAAAGCGCATATTTACGCTAAAGAAGCCTGTACCACGACCGAAGTTTCGCGGAACGATCGCAGCGGGATCCTGCCCCGAAACATCGCAGAAAGATTTAGAGGTTAACCCGAGTTGATTGCATCTGACAGCAAGCTCGGCGAAGGTTGGACGTTCCGTGATCTGAGCGTCACTGTTCGTATCTACACCGCGGGTTATATTGAATGGCCTGCCGGTGAATGC
>JBJMGN010000024.1:0-7877 GCA_045807885.1 Pyrinomonadaceae bacterium
TCTCAACCGCTGAGCGATCGCTACTGCGTCGGAATCAAAAATTCGATAATTATGCTGGCGAGAGACGGTACGCCATACATCGAGACCTCCGGACGCTGTCAAAATAAAAATTAAAAGCGCGGCGGCAAGTCTCAAAATCTGCTTTCGTCTCCAAAGCCACGCTATGACAACTGCTACAAAAGGAATCGAGCCAATATACCAATAGATCAGCACCTTTATGTTGTCCCATTCCCACGGGGCAAGCTTGGCAATATTGGACAGTACAAACAAGAACAAGAACGGTATGTAAAAAAGTAAAAGCAATTTCGCGTGAGCGGTCGAGGTGGGTTTCTCGAACTCATGCGAATCGCGTTTTGCCTTTTTCTTTATCGATCGTTCAGGCACCGGATCGGGATCTCGTAAGGAAATAAAGTAGAAGATTCCGACCGCGAGCATTGGAATGAACACGCCTGTGTTCTTGAGCCAAAACCATATGAAATTTGTCGTTCCCGAGTCCCATCCGAAATGCCATTCAAAAAATTCGGAAGCCTGCGTTGCACTACCACTGATCGACCAGGCCAATTCGGGAATTGCGATGATGCAGACGCCCGTGCCGAATGCGACCCATTCGCGCCATCCGGCGGCCTGCATTACAAAGAGACCGGCCGTTACAACGAAAAGCACGAAGAGGCTATGGAGGTGGATCAGCGGAAGCGTACCTGCAAGCAAACCGAGAATAAATGGCGAGGAAACCAAAATTCGAAGAAGATTAGAGTTATCCTCTATCCTTTTGTTTTCCGCGGAAAACATCTTCCAAAGCCCGCCTAGGATAATCAGGGTCAAAGGCATGCCGAGGAGCAAACTTCGTTGAGTGAGAAACAGCGTGATCAGCGAGTTACCCCAACGGAATTCGTTAGTGATCGTGTAATCCTTGCCTATATCGAAAAGAAGTTGAAATAAGCTTTTCGTTTGTGCCGCGTAATCCGAAAAAAACCAGAGAAATCCCAGACCGCCGCTGAAGAACAGTAAAAACGGAGCCAGTCGAGCGGCAAACTTGTCGTTCACAAGGCCGAAAACAAAACGCTCCAAAATGACGAGCAGTGCGAACGCCCAAGAGACGTTTTGGGCAAGCATCGCCTCGCGGATCCCGGCGCCCATTTTCATTTGAGCCGCAGTGGCAAGGTCCGCAATAAATGGATATGTCAGTTTTGCGCCGGCAAATGAGGGATTCTGCGGCGGGAAATTCGATCCGTCGATAAAGCTGTAAATGATTCCAAGGTGAAACGGGAGGTCGCCGAGGTTGTTCGACCCGCCGGTGAAAACGCCTTCGTCGGTGATCATCATCACGCGGTCAAAGAAAAAGATAAAAAACAGAAAGAAACCGAAATAGTAAATAAAGGGGAGGAGCTTTTTAGGATTCGATCCTTGAACCTTCCCTTTCGCCTTTGACCAATCATTATCGAAGGCCCTGCGATAACCCTGTTTTCGTAATAAAAGCAACGGTGCGCAAGCGACCGCCGCTGCCGTTATGATGGCTGCATAATTCAGCCCTAGTACAAAAGTAAAAAGAAAAAGTACCGTGCCGAACACGCACTGCCCGATCACGCTCCCGGCAGCGAAACGCCATAACAGCGGCTCTTCGCTCTCCAAAATGTACGTAAGAGCAAAGCCGCCCATTGACACCGCAATGATCAAAAAAATCGCTACAAACATTCGTAAATGCTAGGAATAAACTAGCTTAGTTTTGTAAACGCGCAAAATGAGTTGAAGCCAGGCAACAAATCGATAAATGTTAAAATTTTGTAGTTGTGCTAATCTGACGACCGCAGTCACCTCATTACAAAATTAAGAATAGATCTATCTCAGCGGTGCGCACGCTGGCTATGAATCGACACGATCGAAAAATACGCCTTACATTTTTCGCATTTCTTATTGCTGCATTTTCGGCGGTTGCGTTAGCTGAAAGGCTTCCCTTCAGGAATTATTCGACCGTTGACGGTCTGCCGAGCGACTCGATCAACAAGATCGTGCTGGATTCCCGCGGATTTCTATGGTTCTGCACCGAGGAAGGCCTCTCCAGATTTGACGGCTACCGCTTTAAAAACTACACACAGGAGGAAGGACTGCCGCATCGCAATATCAACGACATTATTGAGAATCCCGATGGCACGTATTTTCTTGCCACAAGCAATGGACTTACCGTTTTTGATCCGCGCGGAAAAGCATTCAGATGGGATATGCTCGCCGGAAAGCTGGAAAAGACATCGGATGACAAACCGGCGTTCGAGACCTACTTTCCCGAAATTGAAACAAGCATTTCCCGCTCGTTTGGCATCTTGAATCTCGCCAGGGATGCTTCAGGACAGGTACTTGCCGGTACACGAAACGGCTTGTTCCGAGTGCGTCCGGTTGGCAGCGGAATAGAGTTCAGCCGTGTCGAGCACGCTGACTGGGCCAGCCGAAGCGTAATTATTAATGCAATGTTGACCGACCGGGCTTCAAATGTTTGGGTAGCCGCTGATATTGGAATTTACTTTCAATCGTCCGGTGGCGAGATAAGTCGACTCAGCGAAAGCGGGGGGAACTCTATCTATGAAGACCGAAGCGGTCGCGTGTGGGTCGACAGCGGCGGATTGGATATCGGAGCCCGGATATTTGCACCGGCGCAAAACGGTTCGTTGCCGCGCTTGATTGATACGATAACGACCCGCGACGGTTTGGCTGTGAATGGTTTCTCCAACGCGGTCGCTGAACCGGATGGAGGCAAAATTCTCGTATCTTCTGAGGGCCGGTTGTTTGAATTCAATTAAAATGCAGGGCCGGGCGGGAAACGCCTTCGGCCGCTGGAGAATGAAGTAGGTGAGGCCACCCCCGACCGAAACGGCAATATTTGGTTCAGAACCCAGGGCAAAGGTGTTGAAAAATACACACCTAAAAGCTTTAAGATCTACGACCAGCGCGACGGAATATCCAGGTATTTTATCAATTCACTTTTTGGGGACCGAACCGGCAAGATGCATTTCACCGTCGGATACGAGGAGCTCTACGGTTTTGCGGACGGCAAGTTGGTTGGGATCAAACCTCACGGCATCGGATCGCGGCTGTGGGGCGATAACTATCTCGACTTTCAGGCGTCTGACGGAAAGTGGTGGATCCCGACGTCAAGAGGAGTTATTCGATATCCTGCGGTAGACGACTTTCGAAAGCTCGCGGCAACGGCACCAGAACGGACCTTTACAAAGGCTGATGGATTATTCGGTGATGCGACCTTTGTGTTATACGAAGCTTCAAATGGCGACGTCTGGATCACGTCGCCTTCCGGCGAAAACTCGACGGTCCGTTGGGAGAAAGCTACTGACACAATTCATCGCTATACAACTGAGGACGGGCTTCCAGCCAACAGCGGCGGTTCTTCCTTTGCCGAAGATCGTTCGGGCAACATTTGGATCGGCTTTTTCTTTGGACAGCTGGTCCGATTTAAAGATGGAAAATTTCGCTCATTTACTGAGGAAGGACTTTTGCCTCAGGGTCGCGTCGCAAGGATCTTTCCGGACAGCCGAGGCCGGATCTGGTTAGCTACTACGAGCCGCGGATTGTTTCGTATTGACGATCCGAATGCCGATACTCCGACATTTCAGAATATTTCATCTCGCGAAGGCCTTTCCAGCAGCCAGGCGATTTGCATAGCCGAAGACAAGTTTGGAAGATTCTGGGTCGGAACCGGGCGTGGGATCGATCGGATCGACGAAACTACCGGTCGGATCCGCACATTCTCCAAAGCGGACGGCCTTCCGTTCAATTCGATCTCGTACTGTTATGCGGATTCGAAAGGCACACTTTGGTTTGCGTCGAACAATTCGCTTGTTGAGTGGACGCCCAAGGCAAACGAAGAATCCACACCGCCGGAAGTGCTTATCGACGCGATCTCAGTAAACGGTAATGCTCGAAATATTTCGGAGATCGGAGAAGCGAAGATCTCGAACCTTGAGCTAGCGTCAGATGAACGCCAGGTAGGAATCAGCTTCCTCGCGATCTCACTTGTGAGCGGCGAGTCGCTTCGATATCGATACCGATTGGACGAACAGCCATGGAGTGAGCCGAGCGCGCAGCGAACCGTCGCTTTCGACCTGGCACCGGGAACTTATGACTTCGCTGTGAAAGCGATAAATTCAGACGGCATCGAATCAGTTGTTCCCGCAACGGTAGGGTTCAAGATTCTACCGCCATTTTGGCAGAGCTGGTGGTTCGTCGGGCTTCTACTGCTTTTCGCGGGCGGTGCTGTATTTGCTCTTGACCGCTACCGAGTCGGAAAAACAAAGCAGGTCGAGACAGCATTGCAAAATTCTCGGGAGAGCGAGGACCGTTTCCGCACATTAGCAGACACGGCCTCAGACGCGATCATCACTATCGACGAAGAAAGTAAAATAGTTTTCGTCAACGAAGCGATCGAAAAGGTCTTTGGCTATCGACCCGAGGAGTTGATCGGTAAGCATATGCCGATGCTTATGCCGAAAAAAATGCGTGGGGGCCATCACGCGGGTCTTGGGCGTTATATCTCGACCGGAAACAGGAATATAAACTGGACGGCTGTTCCGTTGCCCGGATTGCACAAAGACGGCTACGAAATACCACTGGAAGTTTCGTTTGGCGAATTTGAACGCGATGGTAAACGCTATTTTACCGGGATCGCCCGTGATGTTTCCGAAAGGCATCGCGCTGAACAGGCCCTACAACAAGCACGTGAAGAACGACTCAGCGAACTGCAGCGCGTGCGCACGCGAATCGCATCCGACCTGCATGACGATATTGGATCTTCGCTGACGCAGATCGCAGTTCTTTCCGAAGTCGCCCGTGGACAGGCCGGCCTATCGGGCAATGTAGATCAAAATACGCCGCTAGACCGCATAAAAAACGTTTCCAGGGAGCTTGTCGCCGTCATGAGCGACATCGTTTGGGCGATCAATCCGCAGAAGGATTACCTCCACGACCTAATTTTGCGAATGCGCCGATTCGGATCCGATCTGTTTACTGAGCGCGGTATCGCCTTTGACCTGATTGCCCCGGACATAGACGACGATCTCCAACTCGGCGCAAATATCCGCCGCGAATCGTTTGCGATCTTTAAGGAAGCGGCGAACAACGCGGCAAAGTATTCGGAATGTAAAGCGGTCCACGCCGAGTTCATGATCGAGAACGGCTGGCTCGTTCTGAAATTTGAAGATGACGGCAAGGGATTCGATGAGACAGCCGTTTTATCCACTGAATATCGACCAGAAATGGGTGGAAACGGCCTTGTGAGCATACAAAAAAGGGCAGCCGACCTCGGCGGCCGATGCGCGATCAAGTCCGCACCGGGAACGGGTACCTCGATAGTCCTTCAAGTGCCGATTCACCAAAATTCAGTGTTGCCAAAGCACTGATCCAGTTCAACTGACAACCCGCCTGAATAGGTGGGGACAAAGAGTAAGTACGGCAATATCCTTTAGTTACGAGGATACGTTATGCTTGCTACTGAAAATCTGATGGCTGACATCGAAAACAAAAACATCGAGGCAATGATCGTTGAAGACCAGCGTGACCTTCGCGAAGGCCTCGCTACGCTTGTCAACTTTACGCCCGGCTTCAAATGCATCGGAGCCTTCCGGACCATGGAAGAATGTATCGCGCGCATCAAGCACGAGAAGCCGGATGTAATCTTGAGTGATATCGGATTGCCGGGAATGTCCGGCATCGAAGGCATTAAGATAATAAAGGAAATGTATCCCGAGCTCGTCGTGCTTGTACTTACGGTTTACGACGATAATGAGAAGATCTTCGATGCACTTTGTGCCGGCGCAAGCGGCTATTTACTCAAGCAGACGGAACCTGCCGAATTGCTCCGTTCCGTGCGGGAGGCCGTCGCTGGAGGTGCTCCGATGTCACCCGAGGTTGCAGCACGTGTCATAAAACTCTTTCGCGAAGTTCGGCCGCCGGAAAAGGTCGATTATGACCTCACGCCGCATGAATTACGTCTTCTGAAGTTACTGGTGAACGGATACAACTATGTTACCGCCTCGCAGGAGCTTAAGATCTCGTACAACACGATCAAATTCCACGTACGCAACATTTACGATAAGCTCCAGGTCCATTCAAAAAGCGAAGCCGTTGCTATTGCGATGCGCGACCGCCTGATAAGTTAACTGTTAAAAATCAATTTAGCGAAACTTTACTACCCAAGTAGGTGGGTGATTGTTTGCTTTTTTCGTCTAAATTACTTCATGTCTGGCGGGAATCGCAGACCAAATACATATTTATATAAATGGTAGGTTGCATTAATAACATGTCTGACACAGAAAAAAATTATTCGATCGATAAAGTAAACGGCGATGTTCTGCTCCATCACGGAAGCTTTGGCTGGGTGCGGGCGCAGGAAGGTATGACATTCCCTGAATGCCTGCGAGTCACGATAAAGACAGGCCCGAACGGGGTGGCGGAAGTCATTAATTCCGAAGGCAGCAGATACAACGTTCCTCCGCGAACGCTGCGGCTCATCGACGGCTTGTTTTCCGAGGCCGATATGGATACGCTTCGGTTTATCAAGGTGAGTGCGAGGGACATGAGAGCGGCCCGAGTTCAGACGCGGCTTGCGCCGGTCTCCTGACAAAGTTTTCGTCAAAAGCACTTGAAACAAGATGCGGGACTTCGGTCCCGCTTTTTATTTGATCTCGGCCCTTCTGAAATCCCCATTCAAAAAGGTAGAATAACCGTTTTCGCATTGCTGCGGATTCACCAATTTATGTTACAAGCCGGAATAGTTGGGCTGCCCAACGTAGGAAAATCCACACTCTTTAACGCTCTCACCGCGCAGGAGGCGGCGCTGGCCGCGAATTACCCTTTCGCGACGATCGAACCTAACGTGGGCGTCGTCGCAGTTCCGGATGAGCGCCTCGCTGTGCTTGAAAAAATGAACAAGGCGCAAAAGGTCGTCCCCGCGACGGTGGAATTTGTAGATATCGCCGGTCTTGTCCGCGGTGCTTCGAAAGGCGAAGGCCTCGGCAATCAATTTCTCGCGAATATTCGTGAAACTCATGCCGTGATCCAGGTCGTGCGATGTTTCGAGGACGAAAACATCGTCCACGTCGAAGGCTCGGTGGACCCGATCCGCGATATCGAGACGATACAGATCGAGTTGGCGCTTGCCGACCTTGCGTCCGCGGAAAAACGGAGAGATAAAGCGCTGCGGGCGGCGAAAGCCGGGGACAAAGATGCAAAGCGGGAGATCGAGATTCTCGACAAGATCCAGCCTGTTTTGGAAGAAGGCCGGCCCGCGCGAGCGGCAGATCTAACCGACGACGAACGCGAGATCGTACGCAAATGGTTTTTTCTAACGACCAAACCGACGATCTACGCTGCCAATGTTGACGAAGCGACGCTCGCCGATCCCGAGGCGAACCCGCATGTTCAAAAGGTGCTTGAGCATGCGAAAAGCGAGAGTTCGGATGTCGTCGCCATTTGCGCAAAGCTCGAAGCCGAACTCGTCGCGCTCGACGAAGCCGAACGACGCGAGTATTTGAAAGACCTAGGCTTGGAATCCAGTGGCGTTGATAAACTTATCAAGGCCGCCTATCACATGCTCGGACTTATGTCGTTTCTTACGGCGGGCGAAAAAGAAGTGCGGGCCTGGACAATCCCAATAGGCACAAAAGCTCCGCAAGCCGCAGGCGAAATTCACACCGACATCGAACGCGGATTCATCCGCGCCGAGATCGTTTCCTACTACGACCTCGTCGCTTGCGGCAGCCGCAAAGCCGCCAGCGAAAAAGGTCTTGCCCGGCTGGAGGGAAAGGAATACATTATGCAGGACGGTGATGTGGTAGATTTCCGATTCAATGTGTGACCCAGGTCACTTTTTTCAGACT